>JBKJMY010000118.1:0-5637 GCA_046596115.1 Arenimonas sp. | reverse complement strand
CATCGGTGACCAGCGCGCTGTTTTTCGACAACGTGCGCGTGCCGGACGCCAATCGCCTGCCCAACGTGAAGGGCTTGAAGGGGCCGCTGGGTTGCCTGACCCAGGCGCGCTACGGTATTACCTGGGGCCCGATCGGCGCCGCAATCTCCAGCTACACCACGGCGCTGGAGTATTCCAAGTCGCGCATCCTGTTCGAGCGCCCGATTGCCGCGACCCAGGCCGTGCAGCTCAAGCTGGCGGACATGGCCCGCCGCATCACCATGGCGCAGTTGCTGGTGTTGCAGCTGGGCCGGTTGAAGGACGCCGGGAAGATGCAGCCCGCGCAGGTGTCGCTGGCGAAGTGGAACAATTGCCGCATGGCGCTGGACATTTCGCGCGAGGCGCGCGACATCCTGGGTGGTGCCGGCATCACCACCGAATATTCGCCGATCCGGCACGCGCTCAACCTCGAATCCGTGATCACCTACGAGGGCACCGAAACCGTGCACCAGCTGGTGATCGGGCGCGAAGTCACCGGCATCAACGCGTTCTGATCCGGACATGCGCATCGGGCCGAGGTTGGAAACCGAACGCCTGCTCATGCGTGTTCCGGAGGCATGCGACTTTGACGCCTTTGCCGAGTTGAATGCCGACCCGGTCGCCATGCACTTCATTGGCGGGCACATGCCGCGTGCCGCGGCATGGCGAAAATTCCTGGTGATGCCTGGTGCCTGGGTGGTCCAGGGCTTCGGTATGTTCAGCGTGTTGGACAAGGTCACCGGCGAATGGCTCGGCCAGCTTGGCCCGTGGCAGCCCGAGGGCTGGCCTGGCACCGAGGTTGGCTGGGGTTTCAAGCGTGGCGCCTGGGGCAAGGGCTATGCCCACGAGGCCGCAGTCGCGGCAATCGACTGGGCCTTCGATACGCTCGGATGGGACGAAGTGATCCACTCCATCGATCCGGACAATGCAGCATCCATCGTCCTGGCGCAGCGGCTGGGTTCGCGCAATCGCGGCCCCGGCACCTTGCCCGAGCCGTTCGCGGCGGCGCGCATCGATATCTGGGCGCAGTCGCGCTCGCAGTGGCATGCAAGTCGCGGTGACCGTGATTGCGCGGCCCGCAAGCGCACGGCCCGCAACCGCGCGGCCGCGTCGCCGGCGGAGCCGGTGCGATGAGCGCCCGGGCGTTTGCACTTGGACCGCCCAATTGCCGCGCCTTCGCGAACGCGCGCACGCCGCGTTTCGCCCCGCAACAGTTTTGAGCCGGGCTTCGGCCCGACCCCCATCCTTCCGGTAGTACAGCCATGTCTTCCCCCGCGACCCCGATCCCCGCCAGGCACAAGAACGTCAATCGCGCCCAAGTGTGCGATGAGAATTTCACCGAGTTCGTGCGCGGGTGGAATGGGCTTGTGTCGCGCAAGCCGCGGCCCGGCGATCCGATCCGGCCGGGGAGTGCCTGCTCCGCGCGCGACTTCCAGGAGCTGTTTGAATCGCAACTGGTGTCGCGGCACCTGGACCTGATGGCGCGCGTGCTGCGCGTCCAGCAGAAAGTCTTTTACACGATCGGTTCGTCGGGGCATGAAGGCAATGCGATGGTCGCGCGCCTGGCCCGGCACACCGATCCGGCGTTCCTGCACTATCGCAGCGGCGGATTCATGGCTGAGCGCTTCCGCAAATTGCCGGGCATGGATCCGATCATGGATTCGGCGCTGAGCTTCGCCGCCAGCAAGGACGACCCGATCTCCGGTGGCCGGCACAAGGTTTGGGGCAGCAAGCCACTGTGGGTGCTGCCGCAGACCTCCACCATCGCCTCGCATTTGCCGAAGGCGCTGGGGACCGCGGTGGCGATCGAGCAGGCCCGGCGCATCGGTCATAGCCTGCCGATCCCGGCCGACTCCATCACGATCTGCAGCTTTGGCGATGCCTCCAGCAACCACGCCACCGCGCAGACTGCCTTCAATGCCGCAGCCTGGACGGCCTACCAGCAACTTCCCGCGCCGGTGCTGTACGTGTGCGAGGACAATGGCATCGGCATCTCGGTGAAGACGCCTGAAGGCTGGATCAGCAGCAACTTCCGCGATCGCAAGGGCCTGGATTACTTCTATGCCGATGGCCTCGACCTGGCCACGGGCTATGGCCAGGTGCAGGCAGCGGTGGAGCATTGCCGTCGGACCCGCCGCCCGACCTTCCTGCACCTGCGCACGACGCGCGTGATGGGCCATGCCGGCACCGATTTCGAAATTGAATGGCGCAGCGTGCAGGAGCTGATGGCCGTCGAGGCTTCCGATCCGTTGCTTCGGTCGGCGGAAATCGCGCTGCAGTCCGGGCTGATGGATGCCGATGACCTGCTCGGACTGTACGAACTCACCCGCGAGCAGTGCTTCGCGGCTGCGGAGCAGGCTGACAAGCGGCCGCGCCTGACCAGCCTTGCAGAAATCATGAAGCCGCTGGCGCCGTACACCCCTGCGGCCGTGGACAAGGAGGCTGCGCGCTTCGATTTCATCGACAAGCGCCTGGAAGTGTTCGGCGGCGAGTCGCGGTTGCCCGAGGCGCAGCCGCCACGCCACCTCGCGATCCAGATCAACAATGCCCTGCATGACCTGTTTTGCAAGTATCCCGAAGCCCTGCTGTTCGGCGAGGACGTGGCGCAAAAGGGCGGCGTCTACACGGTGACAAAGGGACTGCACAAGGCATTCAAGGGCGCCCGCGTGTTCAACACACTGCTGGACGAGACCATCATCCTGGGGCTGGCCCAGGGCTTCGCCAACATGGGCATGCTGCCGTTCCCCGAGATCCAGTACCTGGCCTATTTTCACAACGCCTGCGACCAGATCCGCGGCGAGGCGGCATCGCTGCAGTTCTTCTCCAATGACCAGTACCGCAACCCCATGGTGATGCGGGTGGCCTCGCTCGGCTACCAGAAAGGTTTCGGCGGGCATTTCCACAACGACAATTCGATCACCGCCCTGCGAGATATCCCGGGCCTGGTGGTGGGTTGCGCCAGCCGTGGCGATGATGCGGCGATGATGCTGCGCACCATGGCCGCGCTGGGCAAGGTCGATGGCCGGGTCTGCGCATTCCTGGAACCGATCGCGCTATACATGACCAAGGACTTGTACACCCCAGGCGATGGCCTGTGGCAGACCAGTTACCCCTCGCCGGAGCTGTCGCTGCCCTTGGGCGAAGAGCGGGTCTACTCCCCGGACGCCAGCGACCTGGTGATCTTCACCTTCGGCAATGGCGTGCCGATGAGCCTTCGCGCCGCCAGGGAGTTGGAGGCGGTCCATGGCTGGGCGGTGCGCGTGGTGGACCTGCGCTGGCTGGCGCCCCTGAATTCCGGGGCCATCGCGCGCCATGCCCGCAACGCCCGCCGCATCGTCGTCGTGGATGAAGGTCGCCGTAGCGCCGGGGTCGGCGAGGGCATCATCACCGCGATCGTGGAGGCAGGGTTAGGTGCAACTCCCCTGCGCCGCGTGGTCGGCGCAGATACCTTCACCCCCCTCGCTGGCGCCGCGCTATTGGTTCTGCCCTCGGAACGCGATATCGTTGCGCTGGCCGGAGAGCTTGCCTAACCGCGTTTGACTCCGTGCAAAGCCCGCCCCCGCGGCTTCACCTATATTGAGGCGCATGAGCCAATCCCGGCCGCTCACGATCCTGTTTGCCGACGTCAGCGGCAGCACACGACTGTTCGAGTCTCGCGGCGACGTCGAGGCACGGCGCCTGATCGCTTCCGTCCTGGATGCGCTCAGTATCATCTGCCGGCAATATGGCGGCAAAGTCATCAAGACCATCGGTGACGAGGTCATGTGCACCCTGCCAACGCCGCTGGATGGCCTGCTGGCCGCCTGCGACATGCAACGCAAGTTGTCGCGTGATGTGAATTTCATCAAGGACAACCTGGCCGTGCGCATTGGCCTGCACCATGGCAATGCGCTGGAAGAAAACGACGATGTGTTCGGCGATGCGGTGAACGTCGCCGCGCGCATGGCCTCGCTGGCCAAGCGCGAGCAGATCGTGACGACTGCGGCCACGGTCGCCGCCGCCACTGGCCGGCTGCCGGAAACGCGAAGCCTGGGACGTGCCCGGGTCAGCGGCAAGTTGCTGCCGATCGAGATCGTGGACGTGGTCTGGCAGGAGGATACCTCCGGCATGACCATGGTCCAGAGCGCCATCCGGCTGGGCGATGCCAATGCCCCCGCCGGCGCGCGGTTGACGCTGCGCCACCGCGGCAAGCTGGTTGAGCTGACCGAAACGTCCGAGCCGTTCATGATGGGGCGCGAAGCCGGAAACCACCTGGTGGTCGAGGCCGACTGGGTCAGCCGTACCCACGCCCAGATCGAGTTCCGGCGCGGTCACTTCATGATTTCCGACCGCTCCACCAATGCCACCTACCTGTGCATCGGGCAGGATCCTGAGTTGCGTGTCCACCGCGACGAGACCCACCTGCGGCAGGCGGGCAGCATCAGCATGGGCCAAGCCGGCGCGGTGAACACGCACGACCTGATCCACTTCGAAGCGCGCTGAGTTCCCGGCGTCGGCGGTCGCGCTGCGACCGCATTGCCCTGCTTTGAACTGACGCGCCGAACCGGCGACCCGAACCGGCGGCCGAAGCCGGCGAGGTGTCGCCCGCCTTCAGCGGCGTTCGGCCTTGATCTGCAGACCGGTGGACTGGACCACGGCAGCCGGGGCGCCCGGGGTGCCCGGCGGGGCTGACGTGGCGGTCGGCTGCAGCGAGCGCGACGGCATCGGCTGGTAGCCGAACACACCTCGCAGCAAACGCTCGTTGCCCGCGTAATCGGCGGCCGTGGCGGCGACGAACTGGCTTGCACCGATCTCGTCGAGGACGTCGTGCGACGTGGACTCCTTGCTCAGCCGCATCAGCGCAGCGGCGACTTTCTTGCGTACATCGGCGGGGACCTTCGGGCTGGCCGAGAAGGCGCGTCCGACGAACTCACGCGAGGTCGCCACCGACGACAGGTTTGGATAGGTCTGGGCGATGTAGCCCGGGACCATTGCGGCCTCGGTTTCGCCGGCAAAGACCATCTCGACGCCGTCTTTCCAACTCGCGGCCACCGACTGGATCTCCGGTTGGGCGATCGGATTCTTGTACAGCTCGCCCAGCAACAGGTAGCCCAGGCTGGGCGCCGACATGCTGGCGACGCGGCGGCCGATCAGGCCGTCGGAGCCGGCGGCGGTGTTGGCGTCATCCACCAACAGCACGAATTTGGTCGGGTCGGCGACCCGCGCAATCGGCGTGAAGCGCTGGTGGTTGATCCGATAGTCGGTGAAATGCGCCTCTTCGAAGGCGAAATCCACCGGCGTGCCGGCGCGCAGGTCGCGCCAGAACACGTGGTAATTGCCGGAGGTGCGCAGGACGAAATGCTGCCCGGTGGTGCGCGAGAGATAGTCCAGCAGCGGCTGGTAGACCTGCTTGGCCTGCGCCGGCGGATAGTTGGGCTCAACGCTGACGGTGTAGTCGACAGCGCCGGCGGTGCCCGTCGCCACCAGCGCAAAAAGAAACGCCACGGCGGAAAATGCGTGCTTTTTCATGTGCAAACTCTCCCCAAGTGCTTGCGGGTATAGCAGGTTGTCCGGCGTTCGCCAATCACGCGGCCGCGAGGCCGTGAAGCCTGTCACACGGGTCGTTGCAGCCCGTCCCGC
>JBKJMY010000240.1:0-8225 GCA_046596115.1 Arenimonas sp. | reverse complement strand
ACATGGGCCCGAAGATCGACGAGCGCTACACCGTGGCCATGCGCGCCTTGCGCGCCAACCTGCAAGCCTCGATGACGGCGGAAAAAGATCCGCTGGTGAAACAGGACCTGCAGATCCTGATCGGCTCGATCAACAAAGACATCACCGGCATCGAACTCAATGCCAAGTACAACCTGCCGTGGACGGATGTCCCGCGCATGGTGTTCGGCAATGTGCAGCAAATGCTGCAATCGCAGTTGCCTGCAACCCGCGAAGCCAAGACGGTGGAGCTGCTGCAGCGCTACGTCGGCCTGTTTCCGGGCAGCACGCCGATGGTCGACCTGGCGCGCGCGCGGTATGCCGAGAAGGTCGGCAACACGGCGCTGTCGGGTCCGGTGAAGGCGCGCCTGCAACGCTCGCTCGACGACCTGCCGACCTTCATCAAGGGCATCCGGGAATTGTTTGCCAAGGCCAAGCTTGAGGGCGCAGGACCGGCGCTGGATGCGATGGAAAAGCAGTTCACTGCCTATGGCGCCTGGGAGCGGGCTGCCGTGCTGCCGCGTGCGCGCGACGACTTCCGCCTGCCGCCGGAGATGTACGCGTTCCGGCTCAAGCAGCGCGGCATCGACATTGCGCCGTCGCTGTTGATCCAGCGCGCGCAGGTCGAGTTCATGGAAACCCGCTACGCGATGCAGGCACTGGCGCCGGTCATCGCCACGGCGCGTGGCTGGAAGGACACCGATTATCGCAGCGTGCTTCGGGCGATGAAGAAACAGACCATTCCCAACGACAAGCTCGAGGCCACCTACGCCGAGGTCAACAAGAAGCTCGAGGCAGCGATCCAGCGCGAAGCCGTGGTCGACCTGCCGAAGCGGCCGATGCTGATGCGCCTGGCCTCGCCGGCCGAGAGCGCTGCGCAACCGGCCCCGCACATGCAGCCACCGCCGATGATCGGCAACACCGGCGAGCAGGGCCAGTTCGTGCTGCCGGTGGGCAACCCGGCGGCAGACGGCAAAGGCGACAGCTACGACGATTTCAATTATTCAGGTGCGACCTGGACCCTGAGCGCGCACGAGGGCCGCCCCGGTCACGAGTTGCAGTTCAGCGCAATGATCGAGCGAGGTGTCTCGCAGGCGCGGGCCCTGTACGCCTTCAACAGTGTCAACGTCGAAGGTTGGGCGCTGTATGCAGAGGCAGAGATGGTGCCCTATGAGCCGGCCGAGGGGCAGTTGGTCGCCTTGCAGTTCCGCATGTTGCGCGCGGCGCGGGCGATGCTCGACCCGATGCTCAACCTGGGCATGATTTCGCGCGAGGACGCTGGGCGCGTACTCAGCAAGGACGTGATGCTGTCCGACGCGATGACGCGACAGGAACTGGATCGCTACACCTTCAATGCGCCAGGCCAGGCTGGCAGCTATTTCTATGGCTATTCACGCATCCTGCAGATGCGCGCCGCCACCGAGATCGCCATGGGCGCGCGTTTTGACCGGTTGGCGTTCAATAATTTCCTGCTCGACCAGGGCATGCTGCCGCCCGACCTGCTTGAGGCCGCAGTGCGCGAGAACTTCATCCCCGCCGGCAAGGCATCGTCCTCCGCGCACTGACGATGACAACGTCCGTATCTGTGCGCGCACAAGCCTGCCCTCAGGGAATGACGACGTCCCTGGCCCCGGGCTTGAGGGTGCGCTCGAACAGCTCGTAGATGCGCCGGTACTCGTCGTACCAGCTTTCCGGCTGCACGAAGCTGTGCCGCTCGAGTGGATACGGCGCGATTTCCCAGTTGGCCTTCTTCAGCTCGATCAGCCGCTGGGTCATGCGCACAGAGTCCTGGAAGAACACGTTGTCATCCATCATGCCGTGCGCGATCAACAGGTGGCCGCGCAGGTTCTGCGCATATTCGATCGGCGACGAGCGCTGGTAGGCTTCGGGATCGAGCTCGGGCGTGTTGAGGATGTTCGAGGTGTATTCGTGGTTGTACGTCGTCCAGTCGGACACCGGGCGCACGGCGGCGCCGGCCTTGAACACATCAGGCGCGCGGAACAGCGCCATGAATGACATGAAGCCGCCATAGCTGCCGCCATAGATGCCCACGTTCGCGGCATCGCCCTGGTGCTTGGCGACCATCCAGTTGACCCCGTCCACGTAGTCGTCGAGTTCCGGGTGGCCCATGTTCTGGTAAATCGCGGTGCGCCAATCGCGGCCATACCCTTCGGACCCACGGTAATCCATGTCGAGCACGACGTAGCCCTGCTGCACCAGCATGTTGTTGAACATCTGCTCGCGGAAATACGCCGGGTAACGCGCATGCACGTTCTGCAGGTAGCCCGCGCCATGCACGAACATCACCACCGGATACTTGCGGCCCGGCTCGGGGCTGGCTGGAACATAGAGCTTGCCCCACACAGCGCCGGCACCGTGCGTGGACGGAACCTGCACGAACTGCGGCGCGATCCAGCTGCGTGCACGGAATCCAGCGCTGCGCGTGTCGGTCAGCTTGACCGGCGCGCCACCGGACACGGCGACCACCGCAATCTGCGGCGGTAAATAGGAGCCGGAGTAATGCAGCAACACGCGTTGGCCATCTGGCGAAAGCGTGAAGTCCTCGACGCCGTCCAGAGCGGTCAATTCGCGCACTGCACCGCCGTCGCGAGGCACCGCGCAGACTTCGTAGTCGCCCGGCCAGTTGCGATTGCACATGAAGTACGCCGTGCCTGCATCGGGCGACCACTGCACCGCCGAGGTTTCCCATTTGCCGTCGGTCAGCGCGCGCGCCTTGCCGCCGGGAGCCACCGTGTACAGATGCGACCAGCCGCTTTCCTCGCTCAGGTACCACAGCGTCCGGTTGTCGGGCAGCCAGCCGAAATCATTGAAGTTCCAGTTGATCCAGCCCGGATCGGTGAGTCGGTGCGCGCTGCTCAGGCGCGCGCTGCCAAAGTCCACCGTTGCGATCCAGCGGTCCTTGTTGTCGACCGCGCGCAACATGATCGCCAGTTGGCTGCCATCGGCGCTGAAATGAACCGTGTCGCCACCGGCGTTGTCGCCCTGTGCGAGCACACGCACGGCGCGATTGCCCTTGAGTGGATCAAGCTTGTGCTGCGCGCGCAGAGTCGCCAGCGGATCGGTGCCGATGCCTGGCAGCCCGCCCAGGTCGAGATCGCTCACGGTGCCACTGGACAGGTCCACCAGCTTGAGCTGTTCGCCCAGCGGGATGTTGCGGCCGACGCGGGTGCGCTCTTCCTCGCCTTCCTCGTAGCCGGACTCGGTGACGTATTTCTGCAGCTTGGTGGTCTTGCCGGCGTCGCTGCCCTTGGCCGAGGTCACCACCAGCAGCCAGCGGCCATTGGGCGAAAGCATGGTGCCGTCGATCTGCACCTCGTCACCCAGGTAGATCGGGTTGGCCGCGCGGGTCGGGTCGGCCTGGCGCCGGCGCAGTTCCTCGGCGCGCAATGCCTCGCGGTCATCGCGCTGGCGCTTCAGCGTCTGGATCAGGCGCAGTTGCAGGTCGCGTTGTGAATCCGCGGCTGGCGGCGCGGCGGGATCCTTGGTGGCCTGCGGCAGGGCGACCGGGCCGGCGAGTCGCGTTGCCGGATCCCAGGCGTACCAGTTGTTGCCGACCCGGTATTGCACGCGGCGCCCGTCGTTGGCGTATTGCGGCGAGACCTCATCGTCGCTGCTGCGGGTGACCTGGGTCAGTGCGCCGGAGCGCAGGTCGCGCTCGAAAATGTCGCCGTTGCGGATGAACAGCATGCGCGACCGGCCTGGATCGTAGACTGGCGCATCGGCGTCCAGCGACGACAGCGCGCTGTCGCTGAGCTTGCGTGCGACGGCCGCGACATCGACATCCTGCACATAGGTATCGCGAATCGGTGAGCCCGGCCGCTTCAGCTTGTAGGCGACCTGCTTGCCGTCCCAGGTCCACCAGGCCGACTCCACCGATGGTCCGATCCAGTCCGGATTCGCCATCGCCTGGTCCAGTGACACGGCCGTCTGTGCGGCGGCTGGAGCAGCGACAAATCCGGCCAAGATGGCCAGGGCGGCATAAGACAGTGAACGCAGGAGCATGCGGAAACCTCGGAAGCGGCAGTGAGCGGGCTGGTCAGGGTAGCGCAGCGGCGCTTTCCCCGCCCCGCGTTTGCGGCGACAATCAGGCACACCCAGCGCCTGCGCGCCATGCACGCCCACGTCTACAAGTCCCGGCGCAAGCCAGATACCTACCTGTACCTTCGCGAGCGCGACGCCTTCGGCCTTGTGCCGGAAGCGCTGTGCGCCTCGCTCGGCGTCCTCGAGTTCGCGCTGGCCGTGGAGTTGACGCCGGGGCGCAGGCTCGCGCGCGCAGATGTCGAGGTGGTGCGGGCCAACCTGGAGCGGCTGGGCTACTACCTGCAGGCGCCGGAATCGGTGCTCGATCCACTGGTCGCGGGGGGTGTGGGTGATGGCTGACCGTCGCCGCGCCTGGTCGCTGCCCTGGCTGGTGCCCGCGTTCGCGCTGGCCTGGTGGCCCCTGGCCACGGATTGGGCCTGGGCAGGCCTGGGCCTGGTGCTGGCGCAGCCCCTGCTGCTTCTGGGCTGGAGCGGATGGCGTGGCTCGCGCGACCTGCCCAGGCCACGCTTTCCCTTGTCCGTGGATGCCAGCGCGGTGGCCTTGCTCTGGCTGACGGCGTTCATCTTGCTGGCGCTCATCGTGGGCTGGCCGCTGCGCGCGCTGCTCGACAGCGGCGAGCTGGTACCAGCCCTGGTGCTCAGTGCCTGCGCGGGGTTTGCCCTGCTCGGGCTGTGGCGGGTCTGGCCGGCATTTGCGCAGGCGTCGCGACACGGCCAGGGTTTCGCCAGCCTGCTGGGCGCGGCGACCCGCAGCGGCAGCCTGGATCTCGAACGCGGCCTGGAAATCACCGCGCTGGTCTTCGCCGTGCTGTCCCTCGGGCTGGCACTGGCCTGGCCGGGCGTGCTGCCGGTGTCGGCGCGCACGGGCTTGCTGTGGGTGTATCCGCTGCTGTCGCTGCTCGCGCATGTGGAGATCCATCGGCGCGCCGATCGCGTGCTTGATGCCCTGCGTCCGGTTGCCCCGGCCAAGCTTGTCGCCGCGGTGGAATCGGCCAGCGCAGCGGCCGAGTTGGTCGATGCCGCCGAAGGCAGCCCGGATGAGCGGCTGTATGCAGCCCTGCACTACGGCCGCATCGATGCCGGCCTGGCGGCGCTGGACGCCGGCGCCAACGCGCACGCACTGCCCGGGGCGGACGCGCGCGACCAGCGCACCTTGCCCATGCTCGCCGCCCTGCAGGGCGACCTGCGCCTGCTGCGCCAGTTGATTGCCCGCGGCGCCGACCTCAACGCCACCTATCACGGCCTCAGCCCGCTGCTTGCGGCCACCCGCGACAGCTGGCATGGCCGTCCCGAGGCGGTGATGACCTTGCTGGCCAACGGGGCCGACGCGCGCATGGCCGACCCTGACGGCAACACGCCGCTGCACCACGCCGCACGCAGCACCGATCCCGCGGTCGCGGCATTGCTGCTCGATGCCGGCGCGCAGGTGGATGTCCTGAATGCAGAACACTGCAGTCCCTTGTCGATTGCCTGTGCGTCCGGCAACTGGCGCTTGGCGCGCTTCCTGATCGAACACGGCGCGCGGCCCGAGCCGGTCGGCGGGCAGCCGGCGCTGCTGGCGGCAGCCGGTGGCGACGATGATCCGGGCGGTGTGCAATTGTTGCTGCGGCACAAGGCGCGCGTGGATGCCCGCGGCGACGGCCAGCGCACCGCCTTGATGCAGGCCTGCGCGGCCGGCAACGCCGAGATCGCCGGCTTGCTGCTCGACGCCGGTGCGGATCGCAACGCCCAGGATGCCGAGGGCCGCACCCCCTTGCTCGAGGCCGCGGCGAACGCGCACACCAGCACCGTGACGCGGCTCGCGCAGGCCAAGCCCAACCCCAATGCCGTGGATGCGCAGCAACGCAACGCAATCTTCCTGGCCGTGCTTGCCGGGGCCGACCCCGAGTTGCTGCGCCAGCTGCGCACGCTCGGCGTGGCAGCCGACCAGGCCGATGCCGGCGGGCGCAAGCCGGTGGACATCGCCATCGAACACGGCCGCTGGCTACAGGTGTCGGTGCTCGATCCAACGCATGCCTTGCCGGCCAACGTTGCCGAGAGCCTGGCCGACGGCGAGGTAGGCAAGACGCCGCGCGAATTGCTGCGCGAGTCCTTGTTGCTGGGCCGATTCGATTCCGCGCAATCCCTGCTTGGCCTGGGCGGGGGTCTTGCGCCACGGTTGCTGGCCGACTTGCTGTTGGATTTTGCCGACGAAGAGTCATTGGCCGGCTTCGACTGGCTGCTGGCCCACGGCGGCAACGCCGACAGCCTGGGTGACGCGCGCGATGGCGTGCTGTTCCGCCTGCTCGCCGATGGTGGCGCGCGCCAGGTACCACTGCAGCGTCTGCTGGATCGTGGCACCGGCGTCGGTGGACAGGGTGGCCTCGCGCTGTTCCTGCAGGGCTGCGTGGCCGGCGAACACACCTCGCGTGGCGCCGAGTTCCTCGCCCTGGCCCTGCTCGAGCGCGGCGCGGATGCGTGGGGCAAGCGCGGCTCTGTCGATGCGCCGTTGATCATCGCGGTGCGCCTGGGATGGCAGCGCCTGGTCGATGCCCTGCTCGCGCGCGGCGCGGACCCGAATGTGCGCGATGGCCGCGGCCATGGCGCGATCCTGGTCGCGGCCAGCTTGGGTCGCGAGACCGCGCTGCGCTCGCTGCTGCGCGCAGGCGCACAACCGGCGACCCGCTCCCCCGACGGCCAGACCGCGCTCGGGCTCGCGCTCGCGGCGGGCCGCAGCGACCTGAGCCACTGGCTCGAGTGGCGCGGCTGGCATCTGCCGGGCCGGCCACTGCAGGGCCAGGACCTGCCGGCCGCTGCGATCGCCGGCGACCTGGACGCCGTGCAACGCCTGCTCGAGTTGGGCCTGCCGATCGACGGTACCGATGCGCAGGGCTGCACTGCCCTGTTGCGCGCCGCCGGTGGCGGCCACCCGGAGATCGTCCAGGCTCTGCTCGCGGGCGGCGCCGACCCCGGGCTCAGCGCACGGACCGGCGCGACCCCGTTGTCGGCGGCGATCAGCATGCGTCATGCAGGCGTCGTCGATGCCCTGTTGCAGGCCGGCGCCGATGCCAATCTGGCACTGCCCGGCGGCGTCACTCCGCTGATGCTTGCCGCGGCGCTCGGACTGCCCGAGATTGCCGGTCGCCTGCTCTCGCAAGGCGCGACACTCGACATCGTCGACGAGCAGGGGTTGACTGCACTGCATTGCGCCGCCCTGCACGCGTTCAGTGCGCGCGATCGCCAGCGTGTGCTCGCACTGTTCGATTTGTTGCTGATGGGGGAAGCAGGCGCCGACCTGGCCAGCAATCTTGGCCAGACACCGTTGCTGCTGGCGCTGGGCGCGCGCGCGGAAGCGGGTGCTGCGTGCGACGAAGAATTGCTGCTCGCGCTGCTCGAGCGCCTGTTCAACGAAGGTGTCTCGCTGGACGTACAGGACCAGCGCGGATTGTGCGCACTGCACTTGGCGGCGATGCACGGGTTGCTTGCAGTGGTGCGTCGCCTGCTGCGCGAAGGCGCAAGCCGCAACCTGCGCGATGTCCTGGGCCGTACGCCGCATGATTTGGCGCTGCTGCGTGGGTATGTCGATATTGCGACGGAGTTTGAGCCGACGCGGCCGGCGCCGTCGCTGGCGCGCTTCCTGCGCGAACCGCGCTAGTCCCGCTAGCCGCGCAAGTCGCGCTAGTCGCGCAAGCTTCGCTAGTTCTTCGAAGCGTTGCTTCGTATGAACTGGCGCGCGCGCGATCGCACGGGGGGTACTGCCCGTCCACTCAGACGTCCATGTCTGGGTGGGCTAGTCGGCCATCCATGGCCTTTGGCAGGACCCCCCGCACGCTCGCGCGACCTCGTTCGTGCTCAGCGCTTCGCACAACTTCCGCGTGGCTGGGGCTTCGAAGCGTCACGCGTCAGGCCGCACGCCCACCGCTCGTGCCAGCAACAGCAGCAGCAACAGCAGCGACGGCAGCGACGGCAGCAGCAGCAACAGCAACAGCAACAGCAACAGCAACAGCAACGGCAACGGCAACGGCAATGCAGACGCCAATGTGCCGCGCTGCATGGTGCTGCGGTGCGACGAAGCGTGGCGGTGACGTGCAGCGGGGCAGTGGGATGTGGCGAAACGGGGTAGTGGAGCGAAGCGTTGCGCACGAACGAGGTCGCCGCGAGCGCGG
>JBKJMY010000052.1:0-12354 GCA_046596115.1 Arenimonas sp. | reverse complement strand
GGCGGGGATACATACAGATCCTGCGTGATGTTCAGCGCGGGCGCCGTCAGGTGCTGGCGCAGCGCGTCCTCCGGCTCCGCTGCCGTGAAGGTGATGCAGTCCATCGGGCAGATATCCACGCAGGCATCGCATTCGATGCAGGCGTCCTTCGCGAACACGGTCTGCACATCGCAATTCAGGCAACGCTCGGCTTCCTTGAGCGCAGTGGGCAGGTCGAAACCCAGTTCGACTTCGATGCTGATGCTCTTGAGCGCTTTCTCCTGCACCTCGAGCGGCACCTTGTAGCGCTCGTCGGGCGACACCTCGTTGTCGTAGCTCCACTCGTGGATGCCCATCTTCTGCGAGATCATGCGCATGCCGATCGGCGGGCGGACGCGCGGATCCTCGCCGTTGCAGAGTCGGTCGATCGAGATTGCGGCGTCGTGGCCGTGCGCCACCGCCCAGATGATGTTCTTCGGGCCAAAGGCGCTGTCGCCGCCAAAAAACACGTTCGGGATTGTCGACTGCAGCGTGGTCTTGTCCAGCACCGGCAGGCCCCACTCATCGAACTCCAGCCCGATGTCGCGCTCGATCCAGGGGAAATGGTTTTCCTGGCCGACCGCGATCAGCACGTCGTCGCATTCCACGAACAGGTCGGGCTCGCCGGTTGGCACCAGCTTGCGCCGGCCGCGCTCGTCCAGCTTCGCTTCCACCTTCTCGAAGCGCATGCCCTTCAACAATCCGCCCTCGTGCTCGAACGACTTGGGCACCAGGAAATTCATGATCGGGATGCCTTCGTGGATGGCGTCCTCCTTCTCCCAGGGCGAGGCCTTCATCTCGTCGAAGCCCGAGCGCACGATCACCTTCACCTCGTCGCCGCCAAGGCGGCGCGAGCTGCGGCAGCAGTCCATCGCAGTATTGCCGCCACCGAGCACGATCACCCGCCGGCCGATTTTTTCGATATGCCCGAAGCTCACCGAGGCCAGCCAGTCGATGCCGATGTGGATGTTCGCCGCTGCTTCGAAACGACCGGGCAGGTCGAGGTCGCGCCCGCGCGGCGCACCGCAACCGATGAACAGGGCGTCGTAGCCTTCGGCAATCAGGGCCTTGAGCGAATCGATCCGCTCGCCGCCGCGGAAATTTACCCCGAGGTCGAGGATGTAGCCGGTCTCTTCATCGATCACCGATTCCGGCAGGCGGAAGCGCGGCACCTGCGTGCGCATGAAGCCGCCGGCCTTTGGATCGGAATCGAACACGGTGATGTCGTAGCCCAGCGGTGCGAGGTCGCGCGCCACGGCCAGCGATGCGGGGCCGCCGCCAACGCAGGCGATGCGCCGACCATTGGCCGCGCCGCGCTTGGGCAGCCGTGGACGGATGTCGGATTTGTAGTCGGCGGTGACCCGCTTCAACCGGCAGATCGCGACCGGCTCGGGCTTCTCGCCATTATTTTCCTCGACCCGGCCGCGTCGACAGGCCGGTTCGCAGGGGCGGTCGCAGGTACGACCCAGGATGCCCGGGAAGACATTCGATTCCCAGTTGATGAGATAGGCGTCGTCGTAGCGTCCGTCGGCAATCAGCCGGATGTATTCAGGGACGGGCGTGTGGGCCGGGCAGGCCCACTGGCAATCGACGACCTTGTGAAAATAGTCCGGATGCCGAATATCGGTGGGATGCAAGTTGCCCCTCCACGCAGGTCAAAAAACCTGAAGGCCTTGCGCGGCGGCGATACGGCTGCCGTCGAGCGGGCCAGATGCACCGAGTCTAGCCGCTTGGTCGGTGGGAACCAACTGCGGCGCGCAGTGCGGCCGCCGGCTGGAGGAGGCCTGCGCGCCGCGGCCGGTACACTATGTCGGTCCCCGTCCCGGACGCCTCGCCTGAACGCCATGCCGCCACTCCAGGTCCCTGCCTTGCTTCCCGAGCGTGGCATCCATCGAATCCTGATCTGCCGGGTCACCAAGAGCCTGGGCAACACCTTGCTGGTGACGCCGCTGGTCGGCGAGTTGCACGCGCTGTATCCGGGGGCGGAGATTGACGTGCTGACCCGCAGCGGCGTGGCCGACGAGGTGTTCGGCGCACTGTTCCCGATCCGGCGCATCTTCCGCGTGCCCGGGCGAACCTTCGCGCATGCGCTGCGCGTGCTGGGTATCGTGCGCCGCGTGCGCGAAACAATGTACGACCTGGTGATCGATCCAAACCCGCGTTCGGGGACTGGCCGGCTCTGGCTGTCCTGTGCGCGGGCACGCTTCAAGCTGGGATTCGCCGGCGGCCGCTTGTCCGGACAATTGACCCATGCCGTGCCGGTGGAAGCCTGCTCGGCGCATTTCGGTAAACAGAGCGTTGATCTGCTGCGCCTTGCGGCAGGTCGCGCAGGCGGAACGGATTGGCCGCCGCTGGACATCGGCCTGCACCAGGCCGAACGCGACGCAGGTCGCGCCGCGCTGGCGTTGATCGCGAGCGGACCGGGCGGCGAGAAAGGCGTGGTCGGCGTGTTTGCCAATGCGACCGGCGCAAAGCGCCACGCCTTGGACTGGTGGAACCGCTTCCTGCCGGCACTGGAGTCAAGCCTGGTCGGTTATCGCATCGTCGAGATCGTGCCGGCATCGGGCGCATCGATGCTCGACGACCGCTATCCGGCGTTCTACGCCAGCGACATCCGCAAGCTTGCCAGCGTGCTGTCGGCACTGACGTTGTACGTGAGCGCTGACTGCGGCGTGATGCACCTGGCCTGTGCAACGGGCACGCCGGTCGCCGGCCTGTTCAACGTCACCGATCCCGCCAATTGGGGACCCTACGGCCGGCACGATATTGGCATCGATTCGGCGGGGAATACCCCGGAGCGCGTTGCCGAGCTGGTGCGGGGCTGCCTGCCCTGAAGATCGGGAACGCCCCTCGCATGCTGACGCGAGCGCAATTCCGACTGTGGTACCGGTGATAGGACTCGAACCTACACTCCATCGCTGGAAGCGGATTTTGAGTCCGCCGCGTCTACCATTCCGCCACACCGGCATGTGACGGCGCAAGTATAGCCGATTGCGGGATTTCCTCGAAGGGGCCGCGAACTCGGGTTGGCCGGGAGCCGGCCTAGCGCGAGGTCAGTCGCACTCGACTTGATCGGGAGCCGGTCTACCGCGAGGTCAGTCGCACTCGACTTGATCCAGGCATAGCGACTTGGATCCGCGCAGGTACCAGTCGCCCTGGATCGGCGTAAACGTGGAGCAGGTGCCCATCGTCTTCTGGTAGACGTGCAGCGAGATCGAGATCTGATCGGGCTGCGGATTGCGGATGGTGTGGTACTCGTGCGGTGGCAGCAGGCTGCCCGCGCTGCCGGCGCCGGCCATCAGGGTCTCGTGCATGCTGAAGCGGGCGCGGTCGCCGTCTTCTTCTTCCAACTCGTAGCGGGTGATCTCGAGCTTGCCTTGCCAGACGCCCTCGACGCACCACAGGCCGCAATGGTCGTGGATCGGGGTGCCCTGGCCGGGCGCCCAGGTCATGGCGACGATGGTGGTGCCGCGCTCCGGGCAGGCGTACAGCTCACGTCGCGCGTAGTGGCCTTCGACTGGTTCGAACACGCATTCGGGCAGCGACACAGCCTTGGCCTTGATCAGCCGGCACAGCCCGTCGCGGAGCGAATGGGTCAGCGCCTCGCCGTTGGGCATGGCATACGCGTCCTCGACGACCTGCAGCAGGGCGTCACGTCCGCGGAAAGCCAAGGCGGTGGTGCTCATGGCGGATAGTTTACAGCCGCGCGAGGAATCCGGCGATCACTGGCCCAAACCGGGCGATATCCACCAGGAAGGCATCGTGCCCCTGCGGAGAGGGCAGGTCGACGAATTCGGAGTCGGCGCCGCCGGCCCGCAGGCCGTCTGCGATCTGCTCCTGCTGCTGCAGCGGGAACAGGATGTCGGTGTGCACGCCCATCGACAGGCTCTTTTCGACGTGGATCGATGCCAATGCCGCCATCACGTCGCCACCGGCAACCTCAGCCAGGTCGAACCAGTCCATGGCGCGGGACAGGTACAGGTAACAGTTCGGGTCGAACTGGTGGACGAAGCGCTGGGCGTGGGCCTCGAGGTAACGCTCGACCTCGAACTCCAGGCCAAAGGGGTCGTCGCCACCGCCCGGTTCATGTTCCAGGCGCACGCGTCCGAAGCGGCCGTCCCATTCCATTGCCGAGCGATAGGTGAGCACGCCCAGCTTGCGCGCCATGCGCATGCCGTTCACCGGGTAGTGTTCGGCGTCGTACAGGCCCTCGTTCCAGGCCGGATCGAGGCGGATGGCCTCACGCTGCAGGGAGCGGATCGCGATCGAGAACGGCAGCGCGCGCGCGCTGCCCGACACGTTGAGGTGGCCGCGTGCGGAACCGTGATGCAGCTTGAGGTAGGCAAGCGCGACCATGCCGCCCATGGAATTGCCGATCACGCAGGCCAGTTGTTCGATCCCCAGCGAGCGCACGACATCGAAGGCGGCGTTGGCGCAGTCTTCCACCGACAAGTCGGGAAAATCGAGGCGATAGATATTGCCGGTGGCGGGATTCACCGAAGCCGGGCCGGTCGAACCCTTGCAACTGCCCAGCGTGTTGACGCACACCACGAACCAGCGGCCGGTGTCGATCGGCTTGCCGGGCCCGAGCATCGCCTCCCACCAGCCGGCATCTGGATTGTCGGCGTGGCTGGCGGCGTGCGCACTGGGCGACAGGCCGGTGACGATCAGGATCGCATTGTCACGCGCGGCATTCAGTTCGCCCCAGGCCTCATAGGCCATGTGCGCGTCGTGCAGCGACTTGCCGCGTTTCATCGCGAACGGCGAGGGCAACGGTGCGTATCGCGTCCCCGGAGCAATGAACTCGGTCATGGCCGGGTGCGCGTGATCATCAGCGGGACGGAATCATGCGATGCGGTATCCACGGTCACCGGGTCTGCTTCGAAGTCACCGCTGGCGCCTTGGGCGTTGCCGGATTTCGATACGCGCGCCTGGACTTCCACCTGCGTAGCGCTGCTCAACTTGCCGGCGGGCATCGGGCTGTCGGCATCGGTCAACCGAAGTTTCACCGGCCATTGCCCGGCTTCCACGCGCTTGACCGCCAACGGCGGGCCAGCGCCACCGGCCTTGCGTGCAAATACGAACACGGTGTCGCCGGGCTTCACCAGCCGCGCCAGGGTCGGATCAATATTGACCTCGATATCCAGGCCCGGCATGCCGGCAAACGCCGCGTCGGGCAGGGCGGGCAGGCCGGCGGCCTTGCGTGCGGCCTCGACCTGCGGCCGCAGTGCCATGGCGGCGTCGGGCTGCAGCAGCGGCAGCAGTTGCTCCCAGAATGCCGATGCCTCGGCTGGCTTGTTGGACTGCATGCGCTGCAAGCCGAGGAAGAACAGCGCGCGCTGGTTGCCCGGGTCTTTCTTGACCGCATTTTCGAGCAAGGGCACCGCGGCGGCCGGAAACTGCCGGTCTGGCGACGCGCGCAACTGCGCCTCGGCGTACTCCACGCCAACTTCGGCATCGTCCGCCGACAGCGCCAGCGCCTTGGCATAGGTCTTGCCGGCGTCGTCGAACTTTTCGATGGCCATGTAGGAGCGGGCAAGCACGACCAGGTTGTCGAAGCTCTCTGGTTCGTCCTTGAGCGAACTCTGCAGCTGGGCGACAGCATCCTGGATGGTCTTGGGACGTTCGACGTTTTTCTGCTCCAGCGCCGCCGGTCGACCCTTGATCAGGTACAAGCCGCCCACGGCCAGCGGAATCGCCAGCGCCAGTCCGATCGCCAGGCGCGGCGAGCGCTGCCAGAGCATCGAAATGGCGAAGGCAATCGCGAGCAGGCCCAACAGCACGCCAAAGAACACGAATCCACCCATCACCACGACTCCCTGTCATCGGGCGCCGGCACGAGCGCCGTCTCGGCGGCCTGGCGCGATTTGTTCCGCACGACCAGCCACACGGCAACTGCGCCGAGCAGCAGCAATATCCCCGGACCGAACCAGAGCAGCCAGTTGCGCGGCTCCACGGTCGGACGGTACAGCACGAACTCCGAATAACGCGCCACCAGGAACGCCTTGATCTGCACGTCAGACTTGCCCGCGCGCATCATGCGCAGGACCTGCAGGCGAAGGTCGTGGGCAATCATCGCATCGGAGTCGGCCAGCGATTGGTTCTGGCACATCACGCATCGCAATTCCGACACCAGTGCGCGGAAGCGTGCTTCCTCCTCGAAACTGCGGAATGCGATCGGGCGCGCATCCGTCGCCGAGGTCGCCTGCGCGCGCGCCACGCCCATGATGGCGCCGCTGCCGAGTCTGGCATCGATGCCGACCGTGACCAACAACGCAAGGACAAATGCGATTGCGCGCAGGTGCCAGCTCATTGGCTTGCCTTCGGCGCCCACTGCGCCAGTGCCGGTTCGAGCTGCTCGCTGATGATGGTCGCGTCGAGCGGACCGACGAATTTCCAGCGCACGATGCCGCGGGCATCGACCAGATAGGTTTCCGGCGCGCCGTAGATGCCCCAGTCGATGGCGACCCGACCGGGTTCGTCTGCCAGGCTGAACTCGTAGGGGTCGCCAAGCGTGCCGAGCCAGCGCGCCGCGTCGTCCGGTGCGTCCTTGTAGTTGTAGCCGATCACGCGGATGCGGCCCGAGTCGGCCAACGCCTTGACCTGCGGATGTTCTTCGCGGCAATTCACGCACCAGCTACCCCAGACATTGAGCAGGTAGGGTGTGCCGAGCAGGTCGGCGCTCGACACCGAACGCCCGGGCTGGCCAAGCACGGGCAGCACGAAGCGCGGGGTTGGCTTGCCGATCAGTGGCGAGTCGATGGCGCTGGTGTCGTGTCCGGAATTCATCCGCACACCGGCCCACAGCAGCAGCGCCAGGGCGATGAAAACGATCAGCGGAAGCAGGCGACGGATCATGCCGGTTCCCCGGAACCAGGTCCGGGCGACGCATTTGCTGACCGGCGAAAGCGCCGATCAAACAATACCGTGAATGCGCCCAGCGCCATCATCAGCGCGCCCAGCCAGATCCAGCGGATATACGGCTTCACGTACAGGCGCAACGCCCAACTGCCCTTGTCGTCGAGCGGCTCACCGAGGGCGACATAGAGATCGCGACGCAGGCCGCCGTCGATATCGGCTTCGGTCATGACTTTGCCGCCGCTCACATAGGCACGTTTCTCGGGTCGCAAGACGATCTCAGGGCCGCGGCCTTGGCGCGCCGTGATGCGCCCGCGGTCGGCCTGGTAGTTGGGACCCTGTACGCGATCCACGCCATCGAAGCGGAAACTCTCGCCGCGCAGGTGGAAGGTTTGCCCGGGCGAGGCGGCAACATCGCGCTCTTCGCTGCCGCCTTCGGTCTGCAGCACGCCGAAGAAGAACAGCGCCAGGCCTGCGTGCGCCATGGTCATGCCGATCATCTCGGCGGTCATGCGGCCGCCATTGCGCAGGCGCTGCCAGACGAAGCGCGCGGTACCCGCCAACAGCCAGACAGCGGCCAGCGCGCCAGCGGCGATGCGCCAGGAGCCACCGGGCGTCGCCACCCACCAGGCAGCCCCGGCCAACAGGGAAAGCCCGGCCCAGGGCGCCAGCATGCGTAGCGGCAGCGATGGCTGCTCCTTCTGCCAGCGGGTCAGCGGCCCGAATGGCACCAGCAACACCAGGGGCAGCATCAGCAGCCCGAACAGCAGCCGGAAGTAGGGCGGGCCCACGGAAATCTTGCCAAGGTCGAGCGCTTCGGCGAACAGCGGATACAGCGTGCCAATCGCGATCATCGCCGCGGCGGCGGTGAGCAACAAATTGTTGAGCAGCAGCAGCGTCTCGCGCGAGTACGCGGCAAAGGGTTTTCCGGGATCGTCATCGCGGGCGCGCAGCGCAAACAACAGCAGCGAGCCGCCGATCACCACGGCCAGGAACACCAGGATGAACATGCCGCGGGTCGGATCCGATGCGAAGGCATGCACCGAAGTCAGAACGCCCGAACGGACCAGGAAGGTGCCGAGCAGAGACAGCGAAAACGCCGCGATCGCCAGCAACAGCGTCCAGTTGCGGAAGCTGCCGCGTTTCTCCGTCACTGCCTGCGAGTGCAGCAGGGCCAGCCCGACCAGCCAGGGCATGAAGCTGGCGTTCTCGACCGGATCCCAGAACCACCAGCCACCCCAGCCCAACTCGTAGTAAGCCCAGAAACTGCCAAGCGCGATACCGATGGTGAGGAAGCCCCAGGCCACGTTGGTCCACGGCCGCGACCAGCGCACCCACCGCGTGTCCACGCGACCTTCGAGCAACGCTGCGATCGCAAACGCAAACGCCACCGCGAAACCGACATAGCCGGTGTACAGCAGGGGCGGGTGCACGATCATGCCCGGGTCCTGCAGCAGCGGATTGAGATCGCGGCCTTCTTCCGCCATCGGCAGCAGGCGCTCGAACGGATTGGACGTAAACACCAGGAAGGCCAGGAAGCCGACACTGATCCATCCCATCACCGCCAGTACGCGCGCCAGCATCGGTGCTGGCAGGCTGCGGGAAAACAAGGCGACGGCGGCGATCCACAGCGACAGGATCAGCACCCACAGCAGCAGCGAGCCCTCGTGTGCACCCCAGACAGCGGTGATCTGGTAGATGTCCGGCAACAGCGAATTGGAGTTCTGCGCGACGTACACGACCGAGAAGTCGTGCACCAGGAAGGCATGCGCCAGGATCAGGAAGGCAATGCCGATAAAAAACAGTTGGGAGAACGCCAATGGCCTGGCCGTGGCCATCAATGCTGCGTTACCGCGCTGCGCACCGACCAGCGGCAGGGTGCCAAGCAATGCCGCCAGCACGAGCGCGAAAAGCAGCGACAGCAAGCCGAGTTCGGGCAGCACTCAGTTGGCCCCACAACTTTTGGTATGCAGGGCCGCGCCTTTCTTCATCGCCTCGGCGACTTCGCGCGGCATGTAGGTTTCATCGTGCTTGGCCAGCACGTCGGTGGCGACGAACTGGCCGCCTTCCATGCGGCCGGTGGCAATGATGCTGGTGCCTTCGCGGAACATGTCGGGCAGGATGCGGTTGTAGCGCACCGGCACCTGGCGGATGCGGTCGGTCACGGCAAAACGCACCTCCAGGATGCCCGGCTTGCGTTGCACGCTGCCCTCGCAGACCACGCCACCAAGCCGGAAGCGTGCATCCGCCGGCGACTTGCCGGTGCGCACCTCGGTGGGTGTATGCAGGTAGCTGAGGTTTTCCTGCAGTGCCAACACGACGAAGCCGCTGGCAACCACGGCGGCCAGCAGGACCAGGCCGACGCCGATCATGCGTCGCTTGCGGACCGGGTTCATCGGGATGCCTCGCTGTCCGGGCTACCGCCGGCGATGCGCGCCGATTCCGACGCGCGCGAGGCGTCGCGGCGGGCGCGCAGGGCGATCGCGCGGCGCACCTGGCGCAGGCGCAGGCGCGGCGCAAAGTAGTCCCAGGCCAGCACGATTGCCGCGACCGCGTAGCCAAGGTGCAGGTAATCCATGCCGACGACCAGGTCAGTGTGCATCGGTCACCCCGCGCACCCAGGCCTTGCCCGATTCCTGTTCCAGGTTGATGCCGCGCGCGCGCTGCAGCAGCGAGCCGACGAACCAGGCATTGGTTCCGATGAGGGTGAACAGCAGCGGCCACATCATGCTCGAATCCATCTTGGATGGACCCAGCAGGCGGATGGTGGTTCCCTGGTGCAGCGTATTCCACCAGTTCACCGCGTAATGCACGATCGGTACGTTGACCAGGCCAACCAGCGCCAGGAAGGCCGCGGCGCGCGCGGCCGCGCGGCGATCCTCGATCGCGGCGTTCAAGCCCATCACGCCGATGTAGATGAACAGCAGCACCAACTCGGACGTCAGGCGCGGATCCCACTCCCACCAGGTGCCCCAGGTCGGCCGGCCCCAGATCGATCCGGTCAGCAGGGTGATCAGGGTGAAGGCGGCGCCAACCGGCGCGCAGGCCATCGCCAGTATTTCGGAGGCCTTGATCCGCCAAACCAGGGCGATGAAGGCCTGGATCGCCATCACCACATAGATGAACAGGCTCATCCAGGCACTGGGGACATGGATATAGAGGATGCGGAAATTGTCGCCCTGGTAGGCGTCGGCGGGCACCGCAAACAGGGCGCCCCAGACGCCGATCGCCAGCGTGATGAAGGCAATCGCGAATGCCCACGGCGTCCAACGCGCGCAGAAGCGGTCGAAGTTCGGCGGCGATCCGGTCTGGTTGAACCAGAGGATCAGGCGGTTTGGTGCGCGGCTCACGAGATGCTGTTCACGTCTGGGGGGCGGGGCGTCAGGAAAGGGCAATGCGTAAAGCGGCTGCAGCGGCCAGCGGGGCGAGCACCAGCGAAAGCGCAAGGCCGGCAGCAAGCAAGTACAGCGCGCCGACCCAGGGCAGGCCCTGCGATGCAGCCACCACGGCACCTGCTCCGAACACCAGCACGGGCACGAACAAGGGCAGCGCAAGCACCGCCAGCAGCATACCAGAGCGCCGGATTCCGACCGTCAACGCGGCAACCACCGCGCCGAGCAAACTGAGCAGGGGCGTACCCAGCGTGAGCGAGATCATCAGCGGGCCAAGCAGCGGGCGCGGCAGGTGCAACATCTCGGCCAGCAACGGCGTCAGCAGCAGCACCGGCAGGGCGCTGACGCACCAGTGCACCAGGATGCGCAGGGCAACCAGCCATGCCAGCGGCGTGGTGCTGAGCATCATCTGCTCCAGGCTGCCGTCTTCCAGGTCGCCGCGGAACAGCGCATCGAGGTTGAGCAGGCCCGAGAGCAGCACGGCGACCCACAGTACGCCGGGCGCAATGCGCGCCAGCATCGGCCCGTCGCCACCCAGCGCGAGCGGGAACAGCGTCACCACAATCAGCGCGAACAACACCGGCTGCATGGCATCGCCGCGACGGCGCCAGACCATGCGCAGGTCGCGTTCGAGTTGCGCGCGGGCGATGCGGGCCAGGCTCATGTGCTCAGGCTCATGTGCGCACGCTCATGTGGGCACGCTCATGTGCCCAGATCCAGTGTCTGCACCGGCACCGGCGGGGCTGCGTAGGCGCCGTGCGTGGTCAGCAGTACGCCGCCACCTGCGCTGACGTGGCCACCGATCAGGCGATTGACCAGTGCGATGCCGGCCAGGTCGAGGTTGGCGTAGGGCTCGTCGAGCAGCCACAGCCGCGCAGGCGACAACAGCAGGCGGGCGAGCGCGAGACGCTTGCCTTGTCCGGCGGACAGGCGGCGAGCGAGGGTGTCCTCGAGGCCGGCCAGTCCGACCGCATGCAGCGCTGCGTCGGGCGCGCCGACGCCCTGCTGCAGGGCCAGTGAGAATTGCAGGTTCTCGAGCGCCGACAGTTCGCCCTTGTGTCCGGACAGATGGCCAATGAAGGCGCAGCCGCGCGCCAGGTGATCGCGGTCGACGATGCGCTCGCCCATCCGCACGTCACCGGCGGTCGCCGGCAGCAGGCCCGCGAGCACGCGCAGCAGAGTGGTCTTGCCGCGGCCATTACCGCCGAGCACCTGCAGTGCGCCGCCGGCCGCCAGCGCGAAGTCGAGCGGGCCAAACACCGGCTCGTCGTTGCGTGCGAAGGCCAGGCCACGGCAGGCGAGCAGGGCGGGCTCGGAGGGGGCGGTATCCATTCAACACCCATTGTACCGAGGCGCTTCAGCCCGAAGGGGCCAACCGATGGCGAAAGTACGCATAATCGGGGTCCATGCCCCGCAGGATGCCCTTTCGCATGCGCGTCGAGACCAAACTGCCGAAGGTCGGCACCACCATCTTCACCGTGATGTCGCAGCTGGCCGTCGAGCACGGCGCCGTCAACCTGGGCCAGGGATTCCCGGATTTCGCGGTGCCGGAGTTCCTGGCGGACGAGCTGGCCAAGGCCATGCGCGAGGGCAAGAACCAATACGCGCCGATGACTGGCATCCCTGCTCTGCGCCAGGCGATCGCCGCAAAGACCCTCGCCTGTTATGGCGCAATAGTGGATTCCGACAGCGAGATTACCGTCTGCAGCGGCGCCAGCGAGGCGATCTTCGACGCCGTCGCGGCCTTGGTGACTGTCGGTGACGAAGTGGTGGTGCTCGATCCTTGCTATGACTGCTACGAACCGGCCATTGATCTGGCCGGCGCGCGGGCGGTGCACGTGCCTCTGGATGCCGCAGATTTTTCCGTGGACTGGGCGCGGGTGCGCGCCGCCATCGGCCCGCGCACGCGCATGCTGATGATCAACACGCCGCACAATCCGTCTGGCGCGATGCTCGATGCGGCGGACATGGCTGCGTTGGCCGATATCGTCCGCGACACCAACGTGATCGTGCTGTCCGACGAGGTCTACGAGCACATCGTGTTCGACGGCCGTCGCCACGAAAGCGTGCTGCGCTATCCCGAGCT
>JBKJMY010000036.1:0-3824 GCA_046596115.1 Arenimonas sp. | reverse complement strand
AGCCGCGATTGCCAGTCGCGGCTGAAGCCGCTCCCACAGGGGGGCTCCCACAGATCGCGGCTGAAGCCGCTCCCACAAGCCGCTCCCACAAGGGGGGTCGGGTAGGATCGAGGCATGACCCATGAGGCGTCCCTGCTGACATTGCTGGCCGTTGGCCTGGTCCTGGCCTTTGCGCTGGGCACGCTGGCGCACCGCTTGCGGCTTTCGCCGCTGGTCGGCTACCTGATGGCGGGCGTGCTGGTGGGCCCGTTCACGCCCGGATTCGTCGGTAATGCCGCATTGGCCGGGCAGTTGGCCGAAATCGGCGTGGTCCTGCTGATGTTCGGCGTCGGGCTGCATTTTTCGGTGGCCGACCTGCGCCAGGTGCGCGCGGTCGCCCTGCCCTGGGCGGTGCTGCCGATCGCCGTGGCCACCGGCCTGGGCGCGCTGCTTGCACATTTCCTCGGCTGGACCTGGTTCCAGGGCATCGTGTTCGGCCTGTGCCTGTCGGTCGCAAGTACCGTCGTGCTGCTGCGCGCACTCGAAGACCACCGCCTGCTCGACACCCGGCGCGGCAAGTCCGCGATCGGCTGGCTGATCGTCGAAGATTTGGTGATGGTGCTGGTGCTGGTGCTGCTGCCGGTGTTCGCCAAAGCGCTCAGCGGCAAGGCGGGCGGCGCGTTCGATACCCAGATGCTGCTGCGCGCACTGGGCGTGACGGCGGTGAAACTTGCGCTGTTCACAGCACTGGTGATGTTGGTCGGACGCCGCCTGGTGCCGTGGATCCTGCGCAAGGTGGCCGGCACCGGCTCACGCGAGCTGTTTACGCTGGCGGTGCTCGCGATCGCCCTCGGCGTGGCCTACGCCTCGGCGCAATGGTTCGGCGTGTCGATTGCGCTGGGTGCGTTTTTCGCCGGCATGCTGCTCAACGAATCCGAGCTCAGCCACAAGGCAGCCGCCGATTCCTTGCCGATGCGCGACGCGTTTGCGGTGCTGTTCTTTGTCTCGGTCGGCATGCTGTTTGACCCCACCATCCTGTTGCGCCAGCCGCTGCCCGTGCTGGGCTGCGTGCTGATCATCGTGCTTGGCAAGCCACTGGCAGCGTGGGCGGTAGTGCGCATGCTCGGGCACGGCCAACGCCTTGCCACGACGATTGCCGCCAGCGTCGCGCAGATTGGCGAGTTCGCGTTCATCCTTGCCGGCCTGGGCGTGGGCTTGGGACTGATCCCCGGCGAAGCGCGAGACCTCGTGCTGGCCGCCGCCCTGCTCTCGATCGTCGCAAATCCACTGGCTTTCGCCACCGTGCAGCGCTGGCAGGCCAGGCAGTTTGGCGAACCCTCGGTCAACCCGCGGCCGCCCCTGCCGACGTCCGGCCACGTGATCCTGGTCGGCTACGGCCGGGTGGGTGCGCAGATCGCCGCGTTGCTGCGCTCCCGCGGCATGCCCCTGCTGGTGGTTGACGACGACGTGGACCTTGTCGCCAAGGCGCGCTCGGATGGGCTGGCCGCGGTTCGCGGCAACGCCGCCAACCCCGCCATCCTCGGCGACCTGTCTCCGGCGCGCGCAACCCACGCACTGCTCGCCATCCCGAACGCCTTCGAAGCCGGCGAGATCGTGCAACGCCTGCGCGCCAGCAACCCGGGCATCAGCATCCTCGCCCGCGCGCACAGCGAAGCCGAGGTGCGCCACCTGATCGACTGCGGTGCTGACGGCGCCGTGCTGGCCGAGCGCGAGCTGGCCTATTCCATGGCCGAGATGGTGATGGGCCGCGATACCCACGGCCTGATCACGCCAGGCTGATCACGCCCGGCTGGATCCTCAGGCTGCGGACGACGTCGTCTTGGAAAACGTCAACACCACGCCGTCGGTATCCACATGCACAGTGTCGCCGGCGCCAAACTCGCCCGACAGGATCCGGTTGGCCAGCGGGTTCTCCAGCTGCTGCTGGATCGCACGCTTGAGCGGGCGGGCGCCGTACACCGGATCAAAGCCGATATTGCCCAGCAGCGTGAGCGCGCCCTCGGTCAGTTCCAGCTTGATCTGGCGTTCGGCCAGGCGCTTGGCCAGGTAGCGCGTCTGGATCTCGGCGATGCGGCGGATCTGCTCGTGGCCGAGCGGATGGAACACCACGATGTCGTCGAGTCGATTGATGAACTCCGGGCGAAAATGGTTCTGCACGGCGGCCATCACCGCGGCCTTCATCTGCGTATAGGCCACCGCGTCACCATCGCCCCCGCTCTGGTCGCGCTCGGTGCGCTCGTAAACTTCCTGGATATTCTGCGAGCCAAGGTTCGAGGTCATCACGATCACGGTATTGCGGAAGTCAACGGTGCGGCCCTGACCATCGGTCAGGCGGCCGTCGTCGAGCACCTGCAGCAGGATATTGAAGACATCCGGGTGCGCTTTCTCGACCTCGTCGAGCAGCAGCACGCTATACGGGCGGCGGCGCACAGCCTCGGTGAGATAGCCGCCCTCTTCGTAGCCGACATAGCCCGGGGGGGCGCCGATCAGCCGCGCGACCGAATGCTTCTCCATGAATTCGCTCATGTCGATGCGCACCATCGCATCGCCACTGTCGAACAGGAATTCCGCCAGCGCCTTGCACAATTCGGTCTTGCCCACGCCGGTCGGGCCCAGGAACAGGAACGAGCCATTCGGACGTTCGGGATCGGACAGGCCCGCGCGCGAGCGGCGGATGGCATCGGACACGGCCTTCACCGCTTCATCCTGGCCGATCACGCGGCGGTGCAGCTCGTCCTCCATGCGCAGCAACTTCTCGCGCTCGCCTTCCAGCATCTTGGACACCGGGATACCGGTCCAGCGCGACACGACCTCGGCGATTTCCTCGGCGGTCACCTTGTCCTGCAGCAGAGTAAAACCCTTCGACTCGGTCTCCTGCGCAGCCTTCAACTGCTTTTCGAACTCGGGAATGCGGCCGTACTGGATCTCGCTCATCTTGGCGAAATCCTGCTGGCGATGCGCCGCCTCCAGCTCCTGTTTGGCGTGTTCAATCTGCTCCTTGATCCGCGACACGCCGGTGAGCACGGCTTTTTCCGATTTCCACACTTCCTCCAGGTCGGAGAAATCTCGCTCGAGCACATCAATCTCACTCTCAAGATCCTTCAGGCGCTGCCGCGACTCGGAATCCTTCTCCTTCTTGAGCGCCTCGCGCTGGATCTTGAGCTGGATCAGGCGTCGCTCCTTGCGGTCCAGTTCCTCGGGCTTGGAATCAATCTCCATGCGGATGCGCGAGGCGGCCTCATCCATCAGGTCGATCGCCTTGTCGGGCAGCTGGCGGTCGGCGATGTAGCGATGCGACAGTGTCGCGGCGGCGACAATCGCCGGATCGGTGATCTCGACACCGTGGTGCACCGCGTAGCGCTCCTTCAGACCGCGCAGGATCGCGATGGTGTCCTCCACGCTCGGCTCGCCGACGAACACCTTCTGGAAACGACGTTCCAGCGCGGCGTCCTTCTCCACGTACTTGCGGTATTCGTCCAGCGTGGTGGCACCGATGCAATGCAGCTCGCCGCGCGCAAGCGCGGGCTTGAGCATATTGCCGGCATCCATCGAGCCCTCGGCCTTACCCGCGCCGACCATCGTGTGCAATTCATCAATGAACAGGATGACATTGCCTTCCTGCTTGGACAGGTCGCTGAGCACCGCCTTCAGCCGCTCCTCGAACTCGCCGCGAAATTTCGCCCCGGCAATCAGCGCGCCCATGTCCAGCGACAGTACCCGGCGGCCACGCAGGCCCTCGGGCACTTCGCCATTGATGATGCGCTGCGCCAGTCCCTCGACGATGGCGGTCTTGCCCACGCCAGGCGCGCCGATCAGCACCGGAT
>JBKJMY010000322.1:0-8856 GCA_046596115.1 Arenimonas sp. | reverse complement strand
CAGTCTCGGCGCCGTCAGCGCCAGTCTGGCGACTGTTGTTGTCGGGCGTTTCGTTACCGGGCGCGTCGCTACCGGGCGTGTTGTTACCGGGCGTATCGGTGCCGGGCGTATCGGTGCCGGGCGCGTCGTTGCCGGGAGTGTCGTTGTCTGGCATCAGGGCAGCTCCTCGATCAGCAGTTTTCCAGCATCCAGTCGCACCTGCACCGCTTTCCCGATCAGGTGCTTGGGAATTTCCTCGAGCACCTTGTAGGTACCGGCGACGGCGACCAGCTCGGCATTGAATTCGCGGCAGAAAATGCGCGCATTTTCCTGGCCGCCCGCACCGGCGAGGGCACGGCCGCGCAGGGCGCCGTAAATATGGATGGAGCCGTCGGCGATCACTTCGGCGCCTGCGCCAACCGCCGCGCATACCGTGAGGTCGCGGCCCTGCGCATAGATCTGTTGGCCCGAACGCACCGGCGCAATCTGCATCATCCCAGGCTGCGATTCCACGGCAACTGGCTTCGCGGCGACCGCTTCGATCGCTTTGGTCGGCGACGCTGCGGGCGCGGCAGTGGAAGCGGCAGCGGCCGCTGCGGATTCGTAGGAGGCGCGGAATTTTGCCAGCAGCGGCAACCCGACCTGCTGTGCCAGTTCTTCGATGGCGCTGGTGCCATAGGCGATGCCAACCGGCAATACCCCGGCTTCGCGCAGCGCTTCGATGAGCGCACGAACGATGCCGACGGCAGGACAGTCGCTGAGCCCGCCGAAGTCCAGTATCACCGCCGCGCGCTCGAACAGCTTGGGCGCGCCTTGCACCCGCGCCTGCATTTCAGCCGCCAGCCGCGTGACATCGAGCGTGCGCACACGCAGGTTGGCGATGCCCACCTGGCCGATCTTCAGCTCGCCTGCCTGTTCGTAGTCCGGGATTGCCGCCATGGTCAGGTGCCGGTCGCGAGCGTGGGCTTGCGGCCATGCAATGCACGCGCCTCCAACCAGGATTGCTCGGGAAGGCGGTCACCGTAGGTTTCCTGTACGAACCGATAGCTGCACAACTCTTTGAGCAGCATCACCGCGCGCAGTCCCGGCCCGGCCATCAGGTGCTGGCCGACCTCGCGGAAGCCGAAGCTGCCATGGAAGAGCAGGGCGGGGTGGCTGCTGCTCTCGAGGAACACTTCCGCGGCAATCCGCGCAACGCGCACTTCGGCGAAGCTCTGCACGTCGCCGTAGAACACCCGTCCCACGCCGGCGCCGCGGCGGGTGCTGGCGATCACGATGCGGTCGATGTACATGAATTCCGGGTAGCGCTCGCGGAACCAGAGAAAGTTGGGACTGACGTGGGGCGCATCCCGGGACAGGGCGACCAGGAATCCTGCAAGCAGCCCGTCCTTTTCGGCGACCCGGAAGTAATCGGCGTTTTCCCAGAAGAAATTGAGCTTGGCCGCGTCCATCGGAAGGATCCCGGGTCCGGCGGCATTATTGAGCGCCAGCACCAGATCCAGCTCGTGCTCGCGCACGTCGCGGATGATTATCGACATCGGTCCTGCAGCTCCCGGCAAGGCCGCCCCAGTGGGCGCGGCAATAACGGGGGATTATCGCATGGCCTCCGGGCACGGGGGATCCGGACCGGGTTAATTCCCCGTTATCCGTTACTTTCGGCCGTCGGGTTTGGGGGCCCACTGGCCGTAGGATGTCGCCCATGCCAATCCGCCTCAGTCATACCCAGTTGCTCCGATATGCAGGCCTGTTCACCTGGGCGGTGGTCGGGATCCCGCTGGTGCTCAACACCTGGTACTTCCCGGCCGGGGACGTGGACGAGCGCATTTCCTATGCGCCCGATATCGTCGGTTCTACCGTCGCCTATTTCGTGTTCGGCGCCGCCTACTGGCTGGTCACCCGCGACCTGGGCGTGCGTCGGCCGCGCAAGTTCGACACCGGCTTGCTGGCGGTGCTGACGATTTCCGCGATCGCGGTGAGCAAGCTGACGGCGACCGGCCTTGGCGGCATCCTGCTGATGCTGGTGTCAGGCGTGATCCCGTGGCTGATGCCGGTTGGCGCAGGCGTTGCCTGGCTGATCCTGCAGAACGTGCCGCTGATCCCGGTGTTCGAGGGACTTGGGTTCACCCCGGGCTTCGCCGTGTTGCAGGCGATGATGTACGTGGGCTATTCCAGCTTTACCTTCATCACTGGCCTGGTCGCGCGCCAGCAAGCCGCGGCGCGGGACGAGCAGCGCCGGCTCAACGCCGAACTGCGCGCCACCCGTGCGCTGCTGGCGGAGAGCTCGCGGATGAGCGAACGCCTGCGGATTTCCCGGGAACTGCACGATCTGCTCGGCCACCACCTGACCGCGCTGAGCCTGAACCTGGAGGTGGCTGGCCATCTGGCCGAAGGCAAGGCGCTGGAGCACGTGCGCCAGAGCCACACGCTGGCCAAGCTGCTGTTGACCGACGTGCGCGAGGCGGTCAGCGAGATGCGCGAGGAGCGGGGCGTGGACCTGACGTCGGCGCTGCGGGTGCTGGTGGAGGGCGTGCCTGCGTTGCAGGTTGACCTCGAGATGCCCGATACGCTGCGCATCGATGACCCCGAGCGCGCCCAGGTGGTGCTGCGCTGTGCCCAGGAAATCATCACCAATACCGTGCGCCACGCGGGCGCTTCGCACCTGTTACTGCGTTTGAGCGAGGATGGCGGCGGCCTGCGGCTGCAGGCACGCGACAATGGGCGGGGCGCGAAACTCGCCACGCCGGGCAATGGATTGCGGGGCATGCGCGAGCGGTTGTCCGCTTGTGGCGGCCATATGGATATCATCACTGCACCGGGTGACGGCTTTGCCCTGGATGTGCGCTTGCCGCTGGAGGCTGTCCCATGATTCGTGTCTGCCTGGTCGACGACCAGACCCTCGTACGCCAGGGCGTGAGGTCGCTGCTGGAACTGGCCGATGGAATTGAAGTCGTGGCGGAGGCATCCGACGGCCGCCAGGCGGTTGACATGATCCCGGGCCTGAAGCCCGACGTGGTCCTGATGGACATGCGCATGCCGATCATGTCCGGGCTGGAAGCCCTGCAGGCGCTGGCCCTCACCAACCAGCTCCCGCCGACCATCATCCTCACCACCTTCGACGACGACCAGCTCGTGCTGGCCGGCATCAAGGCCGGTGCGCGCGGCTATCTGCTCAAGGACGTCACCCTGGACCAGTTGGTGTCGGCGATCCAGACCGTGGCCAACGGCCGCTCGCTGGTGCAACCGGCGGTGACCCAGCGCCTGCTGTCTGGGCTGGAAGGGCTGCACAACAGCTTCCTCAGCCTCGAGCAGCCCGATCCGCTGACCGACCGGGAAACCGAGATCCTGCGCCTGATGGCAGGTGGCTTCTCGAACAAGGAAATCGCCAATTCGCTGGGCGTGGCCGAGGGCACGGTGAAAAACCACGTCTCCAATATCCTGTCCAAGCTGGGCGTCCGGGACCGGACGCGGGCGGTACTCAAGGCCTTCGAGCTCAAGTTGGTCTGAGGGCCGGCTTCGTGTCTGAAGTTGGGCGGCCCTCTGCCGGGGCCTCGGATGACCTGCTATTCTCTTTGGTTCCTGCGGCCGGACGAAACTGGCTGGGGGCCGTGCCTGGAGAGCCGCCGAATGACCCGTTTTCTCGAATTCATCGTTTCCCTGCTCATCGTCGTCGCGATCTTCGTCGTGATCGGCCTGTTCCTGCCGTCGAAGCGCTACTACACCTACAGCATCGAGACCAACCGTCCGATGAGCACGGTCAATGACCTGTTCAACGGCTTCAGCCGGTTCAAGGACTGGAACACCCTGCTGCGCTACGACAAGCGCGCCACCTCCGAGCTCAGCGGCCCGCCCATGGGCGTTGGCGCCAAGTTCAACTACAAGTCCAAGGACAAGTTGATCGGCGCCGGCAATTGGGAAATCGTCGAATCCAACCCGGGCGCGAAGGTCAAGTACAAGCTCACCAACGAAGCGCGCGGCACGGACAAGTCCATGACCATCCGCCTGGAGCGGACCGGATCGCGCAACCAGAACGTCAGGATCACCCAGGAATACCGGGTCAACTACGGCTGGGACATCATGGGTCGCTATGCCGGCCTGTACGTTAACCGCAACGTGGGCGACGACATCAAGCGCGGCCTGGACAAGTTCAGCGCGCTGCTGGCCACGGTGCCGAAGTTCGATTACAGCCAGCATCCGGCGCCATTCGAGATCGTTGATGTGCCGGGCGTGGATATCCTGACCGTGAGTACGACATCGCAGCGCAACAACGATGCCATCCTCCAGGCCATGAGCAACCAGATCGCCTGGATCAAGAAGGTAATGGAATCCAACGGCCTGGTCGCCAATGGCCCGCTGCGCATCGTCACCAACGAGTTCACGTCCGATGCCTACGCTTTTGACGTGGTGCAGCCGGTGCGTCGTGCCGACACCGCTGAAGGCGCCCCGGCCGGCGAGAAGATGTCGCTCAAGCTGGAAGGCCCGGTCAGCTATGACCAGGTGCCAACCCGCCGCGCCGCGACGACCACCTACACCGGTCCGGCCCCCGGCCTGCCAAGGGTGCGCGACCTGCTGCGTGCCTGGGCGCTGACCCACGGGTCCGATACCACCGATCGCCCGTACGAGGATTACCTCGGCGGCGTTTCGAACATGACCGCCGAGGATGCGCAGTTCAAGGTCTATTGGCCGTTGAAGTGACCGACGCGGGCCCCCGCGCCCGCGCCCTTGGCCGTCGGACGGTCCGGACAATGCAATGATCCAAGCCAGCGGGCTGCGCAAGCGCTACGCGAAGCTGACTGCCGTGGACGGAGTCAGCTTCAAGGTCGAACCCGGCGAAGTGCTGGGCTTCCTGGGCCCGAATGGTGCCGGCAAGTCCACCACGATGCGGCTGATTGCCGGATTCCTGCTGCCCACCGAGGGCAGCGCGACTGTCTGCGGGCACGATGTGCAGCGAGATGCGCTGGCCGCGCGGCGCGCGCTGGGTTACCTGCCCGAGGGTGCTCCGTCCTATGGCGAGATGAGTCCCCGCGGCCTGCTGGATTTCCTCGCCAACGTGCGCAAGTTGTCCGGCGACCACCGGCGCAAGCGACTGGACTTTGTGATTTCGCGGCTCGGCCTGGAGGCTGTCCTGCGGCAACCGATCGATACGTTGTCCAAGGGCTTCCGTCGCCGCGTCGGCCTGGCCGCCGCGATCCTGCACGACCCCGCGGCGCTCATCCTCGACGAGCCGACCGATGGCCTGGACCCGAACCAGAAGCACGAAGTGCGCGGCCTGATCGCCGAGTTGGCGCGCGAGCGCACGTTGCTGATCTCCACGCACATCCTCGAGGAAGTGGAGGCCGTGTGCACGCGTGCCATCATCATCGCCCACGGCCGGATCCTGGCCGACGACACACCGGCTGGCTACCTGGCCCGCTCGCGCTACCACAATGCGGTTTCCATGCAGCCCGCCGACACGATCGCGGCACGCGCCGCGCTCGATGGCATGCCGGGCGTGAGCGGCTTCGACCAGGTCGGTCCGCGGCTGTATGTCTTCCCGCAGGGTCGCGCAAAGCTGGTGGACCCGGTGTCTGACCGCCTGCACCAGCGCAGCGTGGCGTTCAGCGGAATGCGCCTCGAGCATGGCCGGCTCGACGAAGTGTTCCGGCGCATCACCGCGGAGACCGCGGAGTGAGTCCGGCACTGGCCATCTACCGGCGCGAATTGGGCGCTTACTTTGCGTCGCCGTTGGCCGCCGTGTTCATCGTCATCTTCCTGTTGCTCGCCAGCGCTTTCACGTTTTACTTCGGTGGATTCTTCGAAGCGGGGCAGGCGGACCTGATGGCATTCTTCCGCTTCCATCCCTGGCTATACCTGCTGCTGGTACCTGCCGTGTCGATGGGCCTGTGGGCCGAGGAGCGCAAGTCGGGCACGCTGGAATTGCTGCTGACCCAGCCGGTGACGCTCTGGCAGGCGGTGCTGGGCAAGTTCTTTGCAGCGTGGTCCTTCCTGGCGCTCGCGCTCGCGCTGACTTTCCCGATGTGGATCACCGTGAACTGGCTCGGTGCGCCGGACAATGGCGTGATCTTGGCCAGTTACCTGGGCAGCTTGCTGATGGCGGGCGCGTTCCTGGCGATCGGTGGTTGCGTGTCGGCGGCAACCCGCAGCCAGGTACTCGCGTTCATCCTTGCGGTGCTGGTGTGCCTGCTGTTCCTGCTTGCCGGCTTCCCGCTCGCGCTCGATCCGCTGCGCGCCGTGTTGCCACAATCGACCATCGATGCGGTCAGCGCGCTGAGTTTCCTCACCCACTTCCAGGCGATCCTGCGCGGCGTGCTGGATCTGCGCGACGTGCTGTATTTCGTGCTCACGATCCTGACCTGGCTGCTTGCCACGGTGCTGGTGATTGAAATCCGGAAGGCCGACTGACCCATGCCGAGCCCTCGCATCCCGCGCGTCGTTCCCTGGCTCGCCCTGCCGCTGCTGGCAGCCGGCTTCCTGCTTGCGACCTGGGGCTCGGGCCTGTTCCTGCGCGGTGCACGGCTGGACCTGACCGAGCATCACCAGTACACCCTGTCGCAGGGCACCCTGCGCATCCTGGCCAAGTTGCCCCAGCCGGTGAAGTTGCAGTTGTTCTATTCCGAGCGGGCCGCCGCCGGGCAGCCACAATTTCGCGTGTATGCACAGCGGGTCCGGGAACTGCTCGAGGAAGTGGCCGCGCATTCCAACGGCAAACTTACCCTGGAGATTGTGGATCCGGAGCCTTATTCGGATCAGGAAGACGCTGCAGCCGAACACGGACTACGCGGCATCCCGCTGCCCAATGGCGAGGGCAGCCTGTATTTCGGCCTGGTCGGTACCAGCGCGCAGGGCGACGAATCGGTGATGCCTTTCATCGATCCGAACAAGGAAACCTTCCTCGAGTACGACATCGCCAAACTGGTCAGTACGCTGGGCAACAAGCACAAGCCGGTGCTCGCCATCCTCAGCGACTTGCCGACCGGGCCGGGCCTGGACCCGCTGACCGGGCAACCCACGCCAGGATGGATGATTGACCGGCAGTTGCGGCAATTCTTCGACGTACGCCGCCTGCAATCCAATCCGGGCTCGATCGGCGTCGACGTGAACCTGTTGATGGTCGTGCATCCGCGCGCACCCACGGCCGACACCGAATATGCAATCGACCAGTACGTGCTGCGTGGCGGCCGGCTGCTGGTGTTCGTGGATCCGGATGCCGAGTCTGATCCGCGCGGCAACATGATCGATCCGACTGCCTTTGATGCCGCCCGCAGCTCCGACCTGCCGACCCTGTTCAAGGCCTGGGGCCTTGGCTATGCGCCCGACAAGGTAGTGCTGGATGCGCAGAATGCATTGCAGGCGCAGCCCGATCCGTCCGAGCCGCCGCAACGCCAGCTGTCCATCCTCGGGCTGCACGCCGCGCAGATGAACCAGCATGACGTGATCACCGCGAACCTGGAATCGATCGACCTCTCGAGCGTGGGCGCGTTGTCGTTGCTGCCGAAATCGCCGCTGCGGTTCGAGGCGCTGCTGCAGAGCTCGCGCAATTCGATGCTCACGGACGTGGTGCGGGTACGCGAGGCGGCCAGTGACCCCGCGCTGCTGAACGAGGGCTTCCGCGCCGACAGCACCGATGCTTACGCGATTGCCGCCCGATTGACCGGTCTGCTGCAGACGGCCTTTCCGGACCGAAGCGGTCCCAGGCACCTGGCCGCGAGCAAGGTTCCCGCCAATATCGTGGTGATCGCCGACACCGATCTGCTCAGTGATCGGCTGTGGGTGGAGAAGCGCAATTTCCTCGGCCAGGAAGTTGCCAATCCGTTCGCAAACAACGCCGACTTCGTCTACAACGCGGTCGATAACCTGGTCGGCAACGACGACCTGATCGCGGTGCGCACGCGACCTACGTCGAGCCGACCGTTCGAGCGCATTGACGTGGTGCGGCGGGCAGCCGAGCTGCAGTACGACGCCAAGCAGAAGGCATTGCAGGCGCAACTTGACAAACTCGAGTCGAAACTGGAGACGCTGCAGCCGGTGGGACCGCACGGCGAGACGCCCAAGCTCACGCCCGGGCAGCAGAAGCTGGTCGTGCAATTCCAGCAACAGCGTGCGCGCACCCGGCAGGGTTTGCGCGCCGTGCAGCGTGGGCTCAATGCCGATGTGGAGGAACTCGGCAACCGGATCAAGTTGATCGACATCCTCGCCATGCCGGTGCTGGTGGCGCTACTCGCGCTTGCGATAGGCTGGCGGCGGCGCATGCTGCGGGCCCAGCGATGAGACGCCTGTCGCGGCTGCTCGCCGTTGGCGCGCCAGTGCTGTGCGCAGCGGGCGTTGCCCTAGGCGCGTACTCCAGCCACGCCGGGGTCGTTACGGCAGCACGCGAACGACTCGGGTTGGCTGCGCTTTTTGCGTTCGGCCACGGACTGGGGCTGATCGCATTGTCCTGCCGCAGCACCCGGTGGCTGCTTTTGGCCCGGTCAATGCTGATGACGGGGGTCCTTGCATTTTCCGGCGGCCTTGCCGTGGCCGTTTTTGCTGGGGTGCCTGCCATTACTGCGCCGTTTGGAGGCGTGCTGTTGATCGCGGGCTGGCTGATTGTGGCCGCGGACGCGGTCCGCGACGCTCGCCAGTAAGGCGGACAACACGACCCCGGTTTTGCCAGGCTGAGTCGCATTTGGTGGAGCCTAGGACCTGGATTTGCGCGACACTGATTTTTTTTCGGCGCGGACTTGCCGCCTTGGGCCGTGCTTGGGCTGGATCTCCGAATAGATCTTCCGGTATTCGAGAGACAACGCATCCACGCCCTCGTCGCCAGCACGCGTTGGCGCCACACCTTCGTGCTCGCGGGACAAGGAAAGGGCAACCACGACTGTGCCCGACGGCTGCAGA
>JBKJMY010000152.1:0-5854 GCA_046596115.1 Arenimonas sp. | reverse complement strand
GCCACCGACAGCGGCGGCGGCGATGCCCGAGCTGAAGAAGTACTTGAATTCGAAGGTGCCGCGTGGCGTGCGCAGGTACTTGCGCGTGGTCGCGCGCGAGATCGTGGACTCGTGCAGCCCGAGTTCCTCGGCCACTTCGCGCAGCGTCAGTGGGCGCATCGCCTGCGCACCATGCTCGAGGAACCCGCTCTGCTGGCGCACGATCGCCCGGGCCACGCGCAGCAGCGTGTCGGCGCGCGTTTCCAGGCTCTTGATCAGCCAGCGTGCCTCCTGCAATTGCGCGCGCAGGTAGCTGTCGTCTTCGCGGCTGTTCTTGCCGATCAATTGCTCGTAATGCCGGTTGATGCCGATCCGCGGCTGGCTGCTGCCATGGGTCGCGACCCGCCAGATACCGCCCTCGCGATAGGCGATCGCGTCCGGCATGATGTATTCAGGCTCGCTTCCGCCAATCCGCGCGCCGGGCCGCGGGTCGAGCGAGCGCAGCAGCGCTACGGCGCAGTCCATCGCGCCCACCGAGGCATCGAGCCGGCCTGCCAACTTGGCGGCGCCATGCTTGGCCAGTGCATCGAGATGACCGGCGGCTACCAGTCGCGCCAGATCCAGCCCCGGCGTGTCGGCGGACAGCACGCCCAACTGCACGCACAGGCACTCCGACAGCGAGCGCGCGCCCGCGCCAACCGGGTCGAAGTGCTGCACCAGGTGCAGGACCGCCTCGATATCGGCGTTGTCGGAGCGCCAGGCCGGCGGCAGCGCCGCCCGGATGTCCTCCAAACTGGCCTGCAGGTAGCCGTCCTCGTCGATGGCCTCCACCAAGGCCTCGCCGATCGCGAGGTCGCGCGGCGGCAGGTGGCTGAGGCGCAACTGCCAGAGCAGGTGCTCGCGCAATCCGTCCGGGCTGGCGCGGCTGTCTTCACGATCTTCGCCGTCGAATTCGCGGCCGGCCGGCCGCTCGTCTTCCCAGCGGAACTCCGGCGAGACTTCGTCGAGCGAGTCCACTGCTGCCTCGACTGGGGAATCTGCCGAATCCGTCGACGCCTCGCGATCGCCGGACGGGCCGGCCGATCCGTCCAGGTCCAGTCCGATCCCTGGTGACTCGGCATCGCCGGGCGCGGGCTCGACGTCTTCGTCGCGCTCCAGCAGGGGATTGGCATCGACCGCCGCGTTGATCTCGGTCTCCAGCTCGACGGCGGACAACTGCAGCAGGCGGATCGCCAGGCGCAGTTGCGGCGTCAGCGTGAGCTGCTGCCCGAGTCGGATTTGCAGGGTCGGTTTCATCGTTGCGTCCGCCCGGCCATCCGGCGCGGCGCGGCTACAGGCGGAAAGACTCGCCCAGGTAGACGCGACGAACGTCAGGATTGGCCAGCACGGCTTCGGGCGATCCTTGGGCCAGCACAGTACCGGCATTGAGGATATACGCCCGGTCGCAGATGCCCAAGGTTTCGCGCACGTTGTGGTCAGTGATCAGCACGCCGATGCCGCGCTGCTTGAGGTGGCGCACGATTTTCTGGATCTCGCCGACTGAAATCGGATCCACGCCCGCGAACGGTTCATCGAGCAGGATCAGCCGTGGATTGGCAGCCAGGGCCCGGGCGATCTCGACCCGCCGCCGCTCGCCGCCGGACAGGCTGGCGCCCATCTGCGAGGCGACGTGGCCGACTTGCAGTTCCTCGAGCAGGGAGTCGAGCTCGCGCTTGCGCCCGGCCGCGTTGAGATCCTTGCGCAGCTCCAGCACGGCCGTGAGGTTGTCGGACACGCTGAGTTTGCGGAATACCGAGGCTTCCTGCGGCAGGTAGCCGATGCCGCGGCGTGCGCGTTCATGCATCGGCAGGGCGGTGATGTCTTCGCCATCGAGGGCGATCCTGCCGGCGTCAGTCGGCACCAGGCCGACGATCATGTAGAAGCAGGTGGTCTTGCCGGCGCCATTGGGGCCGAGCAGGCCCACGACTTCCCCGGTCCCCAGATCCAGGCCGAAATCGTGCACTACCTCGCGCGCCTTGTAGCGCTTGCGCAGGCCGCGGGCGGACAGCATCAGCCCGGCGTCTTGGTCGGCGTCGGGGCGGCCGGCTTCGGGGCCGGCGTTGGCGTCGGAGCAGCCGGTTTCGCGGCCGGCGTCGGCGACGCAGCGGCCGGTGCGGCGGCTGGAGTGGTGGTCTTGGGCATGATGCGCATCTGCACGCGCTTGCCGTCGCCACCGCCGTCGAGGCGGCCGTTCTTCAGGTCGTACTTGATCGTCTCCCCGCGCAGCGTGCCGCGCGGCTGGTCAACCACGACGTTGCCAGTCAGCACGATCAGGTCACTGTTCAGGGTGTAAACGATCTGCGTGGCATGCGCATTCATCGCCTCGCCGTTGTCGTTGACCTGCTTGAGCGTGGCCGGCGCGCCGGTGAGGATGACTTCGGAAATGTCGCCCTTGGCGCGATGGATCACGGCGCGATCAGCGCGGACCTCCAGGGTCCCCTGGGTGATCACGACATCGCCGGTCAGGATGGCGTCGCCATCGTCGCCCAGGGCGGCGTCGGTGCGGTCGGCCGCCACGTCCATGGGTGCGTTGCGATCCGTCGTCTTGGCCTGGGCCGAGACCGGCAGGAGGGCGGCGAGCAGCAGGAGATTACTGGCGGCGAGGCGCATAGCGTCCTTTGACATTGGCAAGCAGTTGGACCCGGTGGGCTTTCATGTCGGCGCGCAGGCCGGTCCCATGCAGTATAGAGTCGGCCCGGCTCACGGTCACGGGATCCTCGCTCAGCGCCAGGTCCTGTTTGGGGAAAACCTGCAGCCGATCGGTGGAAAAACGCGTGCGATCGCCCAGTGGTGAGGCCGGCCCGATCATCTCCACCTTCTGCATCAGGCGGATTTCGACGCCTTTCTCCGCGACCCAGGCGCTGTCGGAAGTGGCGAGCCATCTGCCGCCGTCCTTGTCCGGGAAGCTAAATTTCGGCAGCCGCATGGTCAGGCTCTTGCCGCCCGGGTCACGCTCAAGGTACGGGGCTGCCACGGTGAAACTTTCCTTGCCTTGCGCATCGAGCGAGGTGAGCTCGAAGTTGTTGAGCACATAGTCCGAGCGGGTCGGGCTCGGCGGCGGCGGCGCGCCGGCCGGGCGCAGTTTCCACAGCGCGGTCGCGCCGATGACGGCGAGCGTGAGCATGCCGGCGGCGGCCAGGGTGCGCTTCCTCATGCAGACGCCCTCATGCTCATGCCGACATCCCCGGTCCGGCGAATCGCGCCATGACCGTCGGGCGCAAACCGCGCGCCTCCAGCACCAGATCGCATAGGGCCCGGGCGGCGCCACAGCCGCCGCGCTCGGCGGTCACCCAGTGCGCATGGTCGCGCACCCAGGCATGGGCGTTCGCCGGCGCCACGGCCAGTCCGACCCGCGGGAACAGGGCCAGGTCGTGCAGGTCGTCACCCATGTAGGCGACTTCGTCCCAGCCGATTCCCAACTCGGTGCACAGGCCGGCCAGGCAGCTGACTTTGTCGCCGACACCGGTAAAAATGTGCGACAGGCGCAAGTCCCGGCCGCGTGCCCGCGCCGACGCGCTGTCGCGGGCCGTCACCAGCGCCACGGCGATGCCGTTGTCCTCGAGCAGGCGCAGGCCAAGCCCGTCCTGCACGTGGTAGGCCTTGGATTCATTGCCCTGGCCATCGAACCACAGGCGGCCGTCGGTGAGGGTGCCGTCGACGTCGAAGGCGGCCAGGCGGATGCGCGCAGCGCGCTCGAGCAAGCCGTTGTGGATTTCAGATGCGGCGTCGATGCCCGGGTGCGTCATCGGCTTAGACAACCCGTGCCCGGAGGAGGTCGTGGATATTCAACGCGCCAACCAGGCGCTGGTCCTCGTCCACCACCAGCAGGCCGTTGATCTTGTACTCCTCCATCAGGCGCGCGGCCTCCACGGCCAGTTGTCCGGGGACGATGGTCTTGGGCGAAGTCGCCATCAGCGCGGCAACGCGGACATTGCGCAGGTCCACCTGGCTGTCGTCGAGCGCGCGGCGCAAGTCGCCGTCGGTGAACACGCCCAGCAGGCGTTCGTCGTCGTCCACCACCGCGGTCATGCCCAGGCGCTTTCGGCTCATTTCCACCAGCGCTTCGCTGGCGCTGGCGTCGCGATGCACGCGCGGCACGTCGGCGCCGGTGTGCATGATGTCGCTGATGTGCAGCAGCAGTCGGCGGCCCAGCGCACCCGCGGGATGCGAGCGGGCGAAGTCATCGGCGGTGAAGCCGCGCGCCTCGAGCATCGCCACGGCGATCGCGTCGCCCATCACCAGCATCGCGGTGGTGCTCGATGTCGGCGCCAGCCCGAGCGGGCAGGCTTCCTCGGGCACGCTGCAATCCAGGTGGACGTCGGCGACCTGCGCCAGGCGCGAGCCCGGCCGCCCGGTCATGGCGATGATCCGGTTACCCTGGCGCTTGAGCGCCGGGAGGATGGTCAGGATCTCTTCGGTCTCGCCCGAGTTCGACAGCAGCACGACGACGTCGAGGTCCTTGAGCATGCCCAGGTCGCCATGGCTGGCCTCGCCTGGATGCAGGAAGAACGCCGGTGACCCGGTCGAGCTCAAGGTGGCGGCGATCTTGGTGGCGATGTGCCCCGACTTGCCCATGCCGATGCAGGCGATGCGTCCGCGGCAATCGAGCAACTCGGTGCAGGCACGGGCGAACTCCGCTCCGATCCGCGACCGCAGCGCTTCCAGGGCCTGCGCCTCGACGTCGAACACGCGCCGGCCGCTGGCCTCGAGGGCCTCGGCGTGGACGGGTCGGTGGGAAGGCAGGGCACTCATGTGGAAGTCGGGCGGTATGATGGGCGGGTATTGTAAGGCCTGACCCGGCCGACACTGCCCACCTGACCTGCCTGCCGATGAATGCCCTGCCATGAATGCGCTCCAGATCCAGCAATTGATCCAAGCCGGCCTGCCCGGCTCCCGGGCCGAGGTCGAGGGCGACGATGGGGTGCATTTCGAGGCCACGGTGGTCTGCGATGCCTTCGCCGGCAAGCTGCCGCTGGCACGCCACCGCATGGTCTATGCCACCTTGGGCGGCAGGATGGGCGGTGAAATCCACGCCCTGGCCCTGCGCACCCTGACTCCCGACGAGGCGCGCGCCGCCGGCTGAGCCTGCGTTGAGTCCGCCCCGATACCCCTTCCACGCACGACAGCCCGAGACCATCCATGGCCAAGATCATCATTACCGGGGGCAACGTGCTGGACGGAGACGTGCAGATTTCGGGCGCCAAGAACGCCGTACTGCCGATCCTGTGCGCAACCCTGCTGGCCGAGGAAACCATCTCGATCGGCAACGTCCCGCACTTGCACGATGTCACCACGACGATGGAATTGCTCGGTGCGCTGGGTGTGCGGCTGACAGTGGATGACAAGTTGGGCATCACCATCGAGCCCACTGCCATGGTCGAGACGATCGCGCCGTACGAATTGGTCAAGACCATGCGCGCCTCGATCCTGGTACTAGGGCCCTTGCTGGCACGCCACGGCCATGCCGAAGTCTCGCTGCCGGGTGGTTGCGCAATCGGTTCGCGCCCGGTGGACCAGCACATCCGCGGGCTGCAGGCGCTCGGCGCCGATGTCGTGGTCGAGAACGGCTACGTGAAGGCGCGCGCTGACCGTGGCTTGCGCGGTGGCCACTACAGTTTCGACATGGTCACCGTCACCGGTACCGAGAACGTGCTGATGGCAGCCGCGCTGGCCAAGGGCACGACCGTGCTCGACAACTGCGCCGAGGAGCCGGAGATCGTCGACCTGGCCAACTGCCTGATCGCCATGGGCGCGAAGATCGAAGGTGCCGGCAAGGCGCGCATCGTGATCGAAGGCGTGGACCGCCTGCACGGCGGGCACTACGACGTGATGCCCG
>JBKJMY010000065.1:0-4918 GCA_046596115.1 Arenimonas sp. | reverse complement strand
ACATCCTCTACGGCCGCCCCGATGCGCCCGATGCCGACGTCATCGATGCCGCCCGCGCCGCGCACATCCACAGCTTCATTGCCTCGCTGCCCGACGGCTACGAGTCATCGGTCGGTGAGCGCGGCCTGAAACTGTCCGGCGGCGAGAAGCAGCGCGTTGCGATTGCGCGGGCGCTGCTGAAGAATCCGGCCATCCTCATCTTCGACGAGGCAACCTCGGCGCTGGATTCGGCCAGCGAGAAGGCGATCCAGTCAGAACTCGACCGGATCGCGGTCGGCCGGACCACGTTGATCATCGCCCATCGCCTGTCCACGGTGATGGACGCAAACCAGATCCTGGTGATGGACGCGGGCAATATTGTCGAGCGCGGCTCGCATCCTGAGCTGCTGGCGCTGGACGGCCTTTACGCGGCGATGTGGCGCCTCCAGCAGCAAGCCCGGACTGAGTCTGCCCCTGTGGGAGGGGCTTCATCCCCGATAACTGATCGGGGCTGAAGCCCCTCCCACAAAGGCGAACCCATTCCCGCAAGGTCAAACGACTCTCACAAGATGAGGCTAGAACGGCCGCGGCATGCCCAGCATCGGCGCGACCAGGTACCAGACGATGGCGATCGCCAGGATCACGATGCCGATCTTGAACAGGCTGCCGACCACCTTGAAAAACAGCCAGATGCAGACGATCAGGATCACGATGCCGATGATGCTCATGGGGCGGGGGCCGGTCGGTGGAGATGTGGTCGAGTGTACCGGACTGGGCTGAACGGTCGCCGCGCCGGGGCGGGTAGAATTGGCGGGCCAATAGCCCATTCCAGCGCGACCATTCCTGCGCAACCATTCCTGCGCGACGCATTCCAGTGCGACCATCCCAGAGCAACACTCAATGCCCGACACCCCCGCACGCCCCAGTTTCCACGGCTTCGAGCAGATCCCCCTGCGCGAATACGCCGAACGCGCCTACCTCGACTACTCGATGTACGTGGTCCTTGACCGCGCCCTACCGTTCCTGGGCGACGGGCTCAAGCCGGTCCAGCGGCGCATCGTCTATGCCATGAGCGAGCTCGGCCTGAATGCCGCCGCCAAGCCGAAGAAAAGCGCGCGCACCATCGGCGACGTGATCGGCAAATTCCACCCGCACGGCGACACCTCCTGCTACGGCGCGATGGTGTTGATGGCGCAGCCGTTCTCCTACCGCTATCCGCTGATCGAGGGCCAGGGCAATTTCGGCTCGACCGATGATCCGTCCTCGTTCGCAGCGATGCGCTACACCGAATCCAAGCTGACCCCGATCGCCGAAGTGCTGCTGGGTGAACTTGGCCAGGGCACGGTGGACTGGAACCCGAACTTCGACGGCACGCTCCAAGAGCCGAGCTGGCTGCCGGCGCGCTTGCCGCACATCCTGCTCAACGGCACCACCGGCATCGCCGTGGGCATGGCCACCGACGTACCGCCGCACAACCTCAACGAAATCGTCAGCGCCTGCATCCGGCTGCTCGACGATCCCGATGCCACGGTGCGCGACCTGTGCGAACACATCCGTGGGCCGGACTATCCGACCGCTGCGGAAATCATCACGCCAGCCGCCGACTTGCTGGCGATGTACGAAACCGGCGGCGGCAGCGTGCGCGCCCGCGCCACCTGGGTGCGCGAGGGGCAGAACATCGTCATCGTCGCGATGCCCTACCAGGTGTCACCGTCCAAGATCATGGAGCAGGTGGCGCAGCAGATGCGCGCCAAGAAGCTGCCCTGGCTGGAAGACCTGCGCGATGAATCCGACCACGAAAACCCGGTGCGCCTGGTGCTGGTGCCGCGCTCGAACCGGATCGACTACGAAGGCCTGATGGGCCACTTGTTCGTCACCACCGATCTGGAACGCAGCTTCCGGGTCAACATCAATGTCATCGGGCTGGACGGACGGCCGCAGGTCAAGAACCTGCGCATGTTGCTGTCGGAATGGCTGGGCTTCCGCCAGGACACGGTGCGCCGTCGGCTCAAGCATCGCCAGGAAAAGGTCGAGCGTCGCCTGCACTTGCTGGAAGGTTTGCTGGTCGCCTTCCTCAACCTGGACGAAGTGATCCACATCATCCGCACCGCCGATGAGCCGCGGGCTGCGTTGATCGCGCGCTTTGCGCTGAGCGAGGACCAGGCCGATTACATCCTCGAAACCAAGCTCAAGCAGCTGGCGCGGCTGGAGGAGATGAAAATTCGCGGTGAGCAGGATGAGTTGGCGAAGGAGTTGGCGAAGCTCATCGCCGTGTTGGGCTCACCGGCCAAGCTCAAGAAGTTGGTGAAGGACGAATTGCTGGCCGACGCAAAGAAGTTCGGCGATGCCCGCCGCTCGCCTTTGGTCGAGCGCGGCGCCGCGCAGGCGATCAGCGAAACCGAGCTGATGCCAAGCGAGCCAATGACCATTGTTGTGTCGACCAAGGGTTGGGTCCGCGCGGCCAAGGGTCACGAGGTCGAAGCATCGTCGCTGTCCTACCGCGAAGGCGACAAGCTGCTGCAGGCCGTGCGCGGCCGCAGCACACAGCAGGTTGCGTTCGTGGACAGCACCGGGCGCAGCTATTCGACGCTGGTGCATACGTTGCCCAGCGCGCGCGGCAATGGCGAGCCGCTTTCAGGGCGCTTCACGTTGCCGGCCAATGCGCAGATCACTGGCGCTGCGGTTGGGGATGATGCGTCGCTGTTCCTGATTGCTTCGTCGTTTGGCTATGGCTTCGTGACAAAGTTCGTCAACTTCACCAGCCGGCAGAAGGCTGGCAAGCAGTTGATCAATGTGGACGCTGCGGCCGACGTGCTGCCGCCGGCGCCGGTCAGCGACGTGGAGAAGGACTGGATTGTTGCGGTGACTTCCGCTGGACACCTGCTCGCGTTCCCGATCGGCGAGCTGCCGGAACTCGATAAGGGTAAGGGCAACAAGCTGATCCAGATTCCGCCGGCGAAGCTGAAGTCGGGCGAGGAGAAGGTCATCGCAGTTGCCAGCGTGCGCCAGGGTGGCGAGCTGATTGTCTACTCCGGTAAGCAAAAGCTGGTGCTTGGCTGGCGAGATTTGCAAGCATACGAGGGTACGCGAGCCAGTCGCGGGCACTCCCTGCCGCGCGGCTACACGCGAGTTGATTCAGTCGTTAGTGCCCAGTAGCAGACCCGAAAACCCGCGAAAACCCGGGTCAGAGTCGACTTTCGCCGCGAGCCGCTCAATCTGGCGATCTTCAAGGCGAAAGTCGACTCTGACCCGGGTTTTACGTCAAATGCGCACGAGGGACCCGAGCTCCACGAGCCGTTCGGACGGAATGTGGAAGTACGCGCTCGCCGGCGCGGCATTGCGATGCATGATCCCGAACAGGCGGTCGCGCCATAGCGGCATGCCCTGGTGGGCACTGCCCAGCACCGTCTCGCGGCTGGTGAACCAGGTCGTGTCCATCGGGTCGATGGCGATGCCGCCGCCGTCGCAGGATGCCATCAGCGCCTGTGGCAGGTCCGGCGGTTCCATGAAGCCGAAGCGCACGTGCATCACGTAGAACCCGTCGCCGATTGATCGGCACGTGAGACGTTTCTGCAGTGCCACGAATGGCGTCACTTCGATCTTCACCGTCAGCAGTATGTTGCGTGCGTGCAGCACCTTGTTGTGCTTGAGGTTGTGCAATAGCGCGGGTGGCACGATCGCATCGTTCGGGGTCAGGAAGATCGCGGTGCCCGAGACACGATCCGGCGGATTGAGCAACAGTCCGGGCACGAACGCCTGCACCTGCGTGCCGTGGCTGGCGACTTCGGCGCGCAGCAACTCGCGGCCGCGGCGCCAGGTGCGCATCAGCGTGAACGCCACGATGCCGATGAACAGCGGAACCCACGCCCCGATGCCGGTCAGCAACTTGGCGCCATTGGCGTAAAGGAACGCCAGGTCCACCACCAGGAACACCGCGCACAGCGGCAGCACCCACTTGCGGCTGTCTGGCCAACTGGTCCACGCGACCACCGCCAGCAGAACCGTGTCGATGAGCATGGTGCCGGTCACCGACAATCCGTAGGCGGTGGCCAGCGCCTCAGTGCTCTGGAACCCGAGCGTCAGCGCCACCACTGCGACATACAGCATCAGGTTGACCGACGGAACGTAGACCTGCCCCATGGCGTCGCTGGCGGTGTAGCGCACCTTGAGCCTGGGAAGGTAGCCCAGCTGCATGGCCTGCGTCGTCACCGAGAAGGCGCCAGTGATGACCGCCTGCGATGCCACCGCCGCCGCGGTCGTCGCCAGCGCGATCATCGGAATCTGCGCCCAGGCGGGCACCGCCATGTAGAACGGATTGGACACGGCCGCCGGATTGGCCAGCAGCACCGCGCCCTGGCCGAAATAGTTCAGCACCAGCGCAGGCAGCACGAAGCCGAACCATCCCCATCGGATCGGCGCCTTGCCGAAGTGGCCGAGGTCCGCGTATAGCGCCTCGCCACCGGTGACGGTCAACACGACCGCACCCAGGATCAGCACCGAATGCGAGCCGTGGGTGGCAAAGAACGCAAACGCCCAGCCCGGGCTCATGGCCTCGAGCACGTGCGGCGCGGCGATGATGTTCATCAGGCCGAAGCCAGCCAGCGCGATGAACCAGGTAATCATCACCGGCCCAAACACCCGCCCGACCTTGGCCGTCCCGAAGCGTTGCATCGCGAACAGGCCAGTCAGGATCACCAGGCTCAACGGCACCACCCAGGCCTTGAGCGCAGGCGACAGCACCTCCAATCCCTCTACGGCGCCAAGCACCGTGATGGGCGGCGTGATCATGCCGTCGCCGAAAAACAGCGCCGCGCCGAAGATGCCGAGGATGCCCACGACGTAAGTCCAGCGCTCGCCCAGAAGGGCCTGAACAAAGGCTCGCGCTGGACTTACGTCGTGGGCATCTTCGGCATCTTCGGCGCGGCGCTGTTTTTCGGCG
>JBKJMY010000203.1:0-4377 GCA_046596115.1 Arenimonas sp. | reverse complement strand
GCCGAGTATTACTACGGCAAGCCGCTCGACCAGCTCAGCCTGGCCGAGGCGGCCACCCTGGCCGCCACGCCCAAGTTCCCCTCGTCGGCCAACCCGATCATCAATCCGGAACGCAACATCCAGCGGCGCAACTATGTGCTGCTGCGGATGCGCGAGGTCGGCTTCATCACCCAGGCGCAGGAACAGGTTGCGCGCGCCGAACCCAGCCATGCCAGCCCGCACCAGCCCAGGATCGAGCTGGACGCGCCCTACGTGGCCGAGATGGTCCGCGCGGCAATGCTGGAGCGCTACGGCGCGGAGTCGGAAACCAGCGGCTTCCGGGTCTTCACCACGGTGCGCAGCGACGACCAGGTTGCCGCCAACAAAGCGGTGCGCGACGGCCTGGTGGAATACGATCGCCGGCACGGCTGGCGCGGCGCCGAGGCGCAGGTCGACATTGGCAGTGAGGACGAGCCCACGCTGCGCTCGAAGGTGCGCAAGGCCATCTACGTGACAGGCATGCCGGCAGCCCTGGTCACCGCGTCATCGGGGAAGTCGGCGACCGTCCTGCTGGCCGCCGGACCGCCGCTGGTGCTGGATGCGAAATCCACCGCCTGGACCGGCAAGTCGCCGGGCACGCTGCTCAAGCCGGGCGACCTGATCCGGCTGATTCCCGGCGCCGAGCCGGGACACTTCGAGGTGGCGCAACTGCCCAAGGCCGAGGCCGCGCTGGTCTCCCTGCAGCCCGAAGACGGTGCCGTGCGCGCGCTGGTGGGCGGCATGAGCTTTTCGCGCAGCAACTTCAACCGTGCCACGCAGGCGCAGCGACAGCCCGGCTCCAGCTTCAAGCCATTCCTGTATTCGGCCGCACTGGAACGTGGCTACACGCCGGCCTCGATCGTGCTCGATGCACCCGTGGTCTTCCGCGACCGGGTCGGACATGTCTGGCGCCCGCAGAACGACAACGGCAAGTTCTCCGGGCCCATGCGCATGCGCGAAGCGCTCGTGCAGTCGCGCAACCTGGTCTCGGTGCGCCTGCTCGATGCGATCGGCGTGGAATTCGCGCGCAAGTACATCACCCAGTTCGGCTTCAAGCTGGAGAGCCTGCCGGCCAACCTGTCGATGTCGCTCGGCACCGCCTCGCTGACGCCGATCTCGGTCGCCCGCGGCTACACCGTGTTCGCCAATGGCGGCTTCCTGGTGGACACGTATTTCATTGAACGCGTGGTCGACCGCAATGGCGTGGTCATCGCCTCCACGCACCCGGCGCGCGCTTGCCGGCTATGCCCGCAACGCATCAACTCCGAAACGCGGGCTGCGGTTGTCGTGGACGATTTCGACTTCAGCGCCGGCGGACCCACCGCCACGACCGCCAGCGGCGCCGCGCCGACCGATCTGGTCGGCCCCTCGCCACTGGCGCTGGCGCCGCGCGCGATCGACGAACGCACGGCGTTCCAGGCCAGTTCGATGATGCGCGACGTGGTCCAGCGCGGCACCGCAACCGCGGCCAAGGTGCTCGACCGCATCGACATCGGCGGCAAGACCGGTTCCACCAACGATCACCGCGACGCCTGGTTTTCCGGCTTCGGTGGCGACCTGGTGACCACGGTCTGGGTCGGCCGCGACCACTTCGAGACGCTCGGCTACCGCGAGTACGGCGGCAAGGCGGCGCTGCCGATCTGGATCAGCTACATGCGCGCCGCGCTCAAGGACGTGCCGCTGAAGGACGACTCGCCGCCGAACGGCATCATGACGGTCTCGATCAACCGCAGCACCGGTGGGCTGGTGCCCGATGGCACCCCCGGCGCGATGACCGAGTACTTCAAGACCGAGGACTACGACCGCATCGTCGCGCAGGGCTACAACCCGCAGGATGTGGGTGAGCCTTCCGAAGGCGAGGCGTTCGACATCTTCTGAGTTCAGGAGCACCGGCATGACGCGCAGGGAACGTCACGATCGCGGGGGACAGTCCGGGCGCTTGGAGCGCCCCGATCAAGGTCGAATGTCCGGACACGTGGAGCGCCCGGACCAGGGCCGACTGCCCGAGCGCCGGCAGCGGGTTGCGCACGAAGCCGCCCGGCTGATGGCGCAGGGGCTGGGCGATCTGGACCAGGCGAGGCGACGCGCGGCGCACGACTTGGGCGAGGATGCGCGCGATGCGCTCCCCGGTGCAGACCAGGTGCTCGACCAATTGCGGCTGCGCCAGCGCCTTTACCGGGGCCAGGCGCAGCAAGCCGCGCTGCGCAAGCTGCGCGAGGCTGCCGTCGAGGCCATGGGCTTCCTGGCGGCCTTCGAGCCCCGACTGGTCGGAGCGGTCCTGGACGGCACGGCGGACGAAGGATCAACGGTCCAGCTGCAGCTGTTCTGCGAACCCCTCGAGGCCTTGCCGCGACTCCTGGAAGACCGCGGCATTCCGGCCCGATCAATCGAATCGCGACTGCGCCTGCCCGGCGGCAAGCCGGGCCGCGTCCAGGCCTGGCAAGTCAGCGCCGAAGGTACCGAGGTGGAGTTGGCGGCGCTGCCGTTGTCGCTGCTGCGGCAGTCCCTGCCCGGCCACGATCCGGGCACGACGCAAGCACGCGCCGGCATTGCGGCCGTACGCGACTTGCTTGCCCAGATGGGCGCTTCCCCAGGCGACGGGCCGGATCGGGCCTGACGCGCCGCGCAGGACCGCGCCAGTCGCGTCAGTTGCCAGGCGCGGGTGTCAGCGAGTGGCGAGCGGCGTGTAGTCGCGCCCGACGGCACCGGTATAGATCTGGCGCGGGCGGCCGATCCTGTTCTCCGGATCGTTCTGCTGCTCCAGCCAGTGCGACACCCAGCCGGCGGTGCGCGCAATGGCAAACATCACCGTGAACATTTCAGTCGGGATGTTGAGCGCCTTGTAGATGATGCCCGAGTAGAAATCCACGTTCGGGTAGAGCTTGCGCTGGATGAAGTACTCGTCCTTGAGCGCCGCTTCCTCGAGCCGCATCGCCACTTCGAGCAGCGGGTCGCTGACGCCCAGTTCGGCGAGCACCTGGTGGCACATTTCGCGGATGATCTTGGCGCGCGGATCGAAGTTCTTGTACACGCGGTGGCCGAAGCCCATCAGGCGGAAGCCCGAGTTCTTGTCCTTGGCTTTGTCGATTGCCGACTGCACGTTCTCCGGGCGGCCGATCTCCTTGAGCATTTCCAGCACCGCCTCGTTGGCTCCGCCATGCGCCGGACCCCACAACGCAGCCACGCCGGCGGCCACACAGGCATACGGATTGGCGCCAGTGGACCCGACCAGGCGCACGGTCGAGGTGGAGGCATTCTGCTCGTGGTCGGCATGCAGGATGAACAACAGGTCGAGCGCCTTGGCGGCGACCGGATTCAACACCAGCGGCTCGCTGGGCACTTCCTTCAACATGTGCAGGAAGCGCGTGGTGTATTCGAGGTTGTTGCGCGGATAGCGGATCGGCCAGCCGATCGAATAGCGGTGGCAGGCTGCAGCGATGGTGGGAACCTTGGCCAGAAGCCGGATCGCGGCCAGGCGGCGCTGTTCCGGGTCGTCCAGGTTCAGGTCGCCGTGGTAGAACGCGGCCAGCGAGCCGAGCATGCCGGTCATCATCGCCATCGGGTGCGCGTCGTGGCGGAATCCGTACAGGAAGGTCCGGAACGCCTCGTGCATCATCGTGTGGTGGGTGACTTCGTGCTCGAACTTGCCGAACTGATCAGCATTCGGCAACTCGCCGTGCATCAGCAAGTAGCTGACTTCCAGGAAATTCGACTGTTTCGCGAGTTGTTCAATCGGATAGCCGCGGTACAGCAGCACGCCCGCGTCGCCGTCGATATAGGTGATGGCGCTGCGGCAACTGGCCGTGGACATGAAGCCCGGGTCGTAGGTGAAGTTGCCGGTTTCCTTGTACAGCTTGCCGATGTCGATGCAGTCGGGGCCCAGGCTGCCGGAGAGCACCGGCAGCCCGACATGCTTGCCGCCGGCGTCCAGGCTCACGATCCTGCTGTCAGTCGAATTGTTGTCTGCCACGACGGATTCCTTCGGTGCGTTTTCTGCGGCGCGTTTCATGCGCTTACTCCCGCGCAACGCGGGCCTCCGGCGGCGCGCGCCGGGGGGGCGGGCCAAGCGCGAAGTATCGCATGGGGCGCGCGGCCGGGCACTGGACGAAAGTCGCGGAAACGCCGCGTCGCGCGTCGCCGGTTTAGAGTCAATGCTCGGGATTGGCGCGACGCGATTGGGCGGGCGGGGAAACCATGCTCCGGACACGACGACGGCCGCTTTCGCGGCCGTCAGTCGACGCGTGCGGCCCGTGGGCCGGTGCGGATTACTCCGCGGCGGCGGCGGGCTTGGCGGCGCCGTAGCGCTTGCGGAACTTGTCCACGCGGCCGCTGGTGTCCATCAGCTTCTGCTTGCCCGTG
>JBKJMY010000018.1:0-3059 GCA_046596115.1 Arenimonas sp. | reverse complement strand
CAGCCATGGGTAGCCGTGGAAGGCGAAGATGACCGGCTTGTCGGGGGTGAATAAGCTATCGAAGTCGCGCTCGCTCAGGCCATGCGGATGCTCGCTCTGCGGCTGCAGCCGCATCAGGTCGACGATGTTCACGACCCGCATTTTCAGTTCGGGCAGATGCTCTCGCAGCAGCGCGACGGCAGCGAGCGTTTCCAGCGTGGGCACGTCGCCGGCACAAACCATCACGACATCGGGCGAGGCGTCCTGGTCATTGCTGGCCCAGGGCCAGATGCTGATGCCCTGGGTGCAATGCTTCTCCGCCTGATCCATCGTCAGCCACTGCGGCGACGGATGCTTGCCCGCAATGACGACATTGACGTAATGCCGGCTGCGCAGGCAGTGATCCATCACCGAGAGCAGGCAGTTCGCATCGGGCGGCAGGTAGACACGCACGACCTCGGCCTTCTTGGTCATCACGTGATCGATGAAACCGGGATCCTGGTGCGTGAACCCGTTGTGGTCCTGGCGCCAGACGTGTGATGCCAGCAGGTAGTTCAGGGATGCGATCTTTCGCCGCCATGGCAGTTGTGCCGAGACCTGCAGCCACTTGGCATGCTGGTTGAACATTGAATCGATGATATGGATGAAGGCTTCGTAGCAGTTGAACAAGCCATGCCGTCCGGTCAGCAAGTAGCCTTCGAGCCAGCCTTCGCACTGGTGCTCGCTGAGCATCGAGTCCACCACGCGTCCGCTGGGCGCCAGGAATTGGTCGTTGGCTGCAGTGGCGGCATCCCATTGTCGATTGGTCGCCTCAAACAATGCGCCCAGTTTGTTGGACAGCGTCTCGTCCGGCCCGAACACCCGGAAGTTGCGCGCATCCATGTTCAGCGTTGCCACATCGCGCAGGAACGGGCCAAGCACGCTCGTGTCGCCAAGACCAATCATGCCCGGCGCGGGCAGGTCCACGGCATAGTCTCGGAAATCCGGCATTTTCAGATCGCGTAGCAGAAGGCCACCATTGGCGTGGGGATTGGCACCCATGCGTCGCTGGCCCGAGGGTGCAAGTTCGGCCAACTCAGGCTTGAGACGGCCGCTATCGTCGAACAACTCGTCGGGCCGGTAACTGCGCAGCCAGTCTTCCAGTTGTTCCAGATGCGCGGGATGGGTCTTTGGATCGGACAGCGGCACCTGATGCGAGCGGAATGTGCCTTCTACCTGCAATCCGTCCACCATCTTCGGTCCGGTCCAGCCTTTGGGCGACTTGAGCACGATCATCGGCCAGCGTGGGCGCGTGACGTCGCCATCCACCCTGGCCCGATGCTGGATCATCCTGATCGCATCCACGGCGGCATCAAGCGCCGCGGCCATCGCCTGGTGCATCAGCGTAGGATCGTCGCCCTCGACGAAGTAGGGCGTCCAGCCGTAACCGCGCAGCAGCTGCTCCAGTTCCTCGTGAGTGATGCGCGCGAGGATGGTCGGGTTGGCGATCTTGTAGCCGTTCAAATGCAGGATCGGCAGCACCACGCCGTCACTCGCAGGGTCGAGAAGCTTGTTGGAATGCCACGCCGTCGCCAACGGGCCGGTTTCGGCTTCGCCATCTCCAATGACACAGGCCACGACCAGGTCGGGATTGTCGAAGACCGCACCAAATGCATGACTGAGCGAGTAACCCAGTTCGCCACCTTCATGAATCGATCCCGGACACTCCGGCGATGCATGGCTCGGGATGCCGCCCGGGAAGGAAAACTGCTTGAACAGTCTTTGCAGCCCAACCTCGTCCTGGCTGATCTCAGGATAGATCTCGCTGTAGGTCCCCTCCAGGTAGGTATTCCCGACCACCGCCGGGCCACCGTGGCCGGGGCCGGAGATATAGATCATGTCCAGGTCGTGTTGCTTGATGATGCGATTCAGATGCACGTAGATGAAATTCTGTCCCGGGGTCGTTCCCCAGTGGCCGAGAAGCATGTTCTTTACGTCAGACGGCGCCAGCGGCCGTTTCAGCAACGGGTTATCGCGCAAGTAGATCTGCCCGACGGAAATGTAGTTTGCTGCGCGCCAATAGGCGTGCATCAGATTCAGCAGTTCCGGCGACAATGCATTCGCTGGATTATTCATGGTCGGATTTCCTCGATACTCGGAAGGCGATGCATCGCGGTTGTCATCGGCCATGGCAACCGCCGCCTTGCCACTTTCGCCGGAGATCAACCCGGCAGCGCAAGATCTCCGCGGCGCGAAGGTCACCGGCGGTCAAGTCTCGATCCCGGTCGTGGTTGACGCGATCAGGCTGGGCCAGTCCGTGTGCACGAAACCTGCTTCTGGCCGATCGACGCGTTGGTAGGTGTGGGCGCCGAAAAGATCGCGCTGGGCCTGGGTGAGATTTTGCGGCAGCACGGCGCTGCGATAGCTGTCGAAATAGGCGAGTGACGCCGAGAGGGCAGGGACGGGAATGCCATGTTCTATCGCCATTTGCACGGTGCGCCGCCAGGCGCGCTCCGCCTGCAGCACGCGCGGACCGATCTCGGCGTCGAGCAGCAGATTGGACAGCCCAGGGTCGCGTTCGAACGCCTGCATGATGGGGTCCAGCAGGTGCGCGCGGATAATGCAGCCGCCCTTCCAGATGCGCGCAATCTCGCGCAACTCGACGTTCCATTCGTATTCGATCGAGGCCGCGCGCAGCAGGGCCAAGCCCTGCGCGTAGGCGCAAATCGTCGCCGCGCCGAGCGCATCGCGAACGGCATCGACGAGTTCCTGCGTGTCGCCTACCACGCGGGGCAAGGCGGCGCTCGCCAGCAGGTCACTGGCGCGGACGCGTTCGGCCTTCATGCTGGACAGCACGCGCGCATCGATGGCGGCGGCGATGGTCGGGATCGGCACGCCGAGATCGAGGGCGGCCTGCGCGGTCCACTTGCCAGTGCCCTTTTGTCCAGCCTGATCGAGGATCATCTCGACCAGTGGATTGCCGGTCTCGGGGTCGCGCACGGCCAGCACCTGCGACGTGATCTCGATCAGGTAAGACGCCAGCGGACCGCGGTTCCACTCGACGAAGAGGGCGGCCGTCTGTGCCGCCGAGAGACCCAGCG
>JBKJMY010000249.1:0-4397 GCA_046596115.1 Arenimonas sp. | reverse complement strand
TTCGCCGACGGCTATTCCTCGCTGTCCCTGGCGTTGGACGTGGCCTACTACTACGTGCCGATGGACCGGGCGATGGCCCTGGACTGGCAGGCGCGTGCAGCGAAGGCGGCCGAGCGGGCGCAAGCGCTGGCGCCTGATGCCGCCGCGACCGAGCACGCCCTGGCCAATGTGGATCGCGCACGATTTTCCTATGCGAAAGCGGAACAGCATTACCTGCGCAGCATCGCCATCGACCCGAGCTATGCCGACGCGCGTGAGGATTATGCGGAGCTGCTTTTCCTGGTTGGGCGCGTCGATGACTCCGCCCGGGCATCGCGGCAGCTGGTGGCACTCGATCCCTACTTTGTCGCCGGCTGGATGCGACGTTATGCGGCGGCGGTACAGCGTGACGATCGTGCCGAAGTGGCCTTGTCCCTGCAGCGACTTCGGGAACTGTCGCCGAACAATTTCAACAGCGTGTACGGCGATCTCGATTACGCCTTGTCATTCGCACGTGCCGACGAGGCCCGTGCCGCTGCGAACAAGATCGAAGCACTGCGCCCGGTCGAAGGCCGGCTCTTGAAAGTGCTTGTGCCATGGGCCTTGGGTGATGCCGGCGCAGATGAAGCGGTCGCGCGACGAGCGCTCAGGCAGATAGAGGTGGCCGAGGTCCCGTATTACCTCGTCGCTCGTCGCGACGTCGCCGGCTATCTCGATCATTTTGCGCGCGTCGGCCCCACCGAACAGATGTATTTCTTCTGCGACCTGAACACCAGCGCGTCGGATGCCGACAGCATGCTGCGTGACCCGCGGATAAAAGACCAGATCAAGTCGCTCGGCTTCGTCGACTACTGGCGGGAGAAGGGCTGGCCGGCGATATGCCGGCCGCTGGGCGATTCCGATTTCGAATGCGGCATCGACAGCCCGGGGGCAGGCGCGCCATGACCCTGATCGCTGAGCTCCAGCGTCGCAATGTAGTCAAGGTCGGCGCCGCCTACCTGCTGGTCGCGTGGCTGGTGGTTCAAGGCGCGAGCATCGGCTTCCCGGCCTTCGACGCGCCGCCGTGGGCCTTGCGTGTGTTCATCCTGGTGCTGCTGTTGGGCTTCCCGATCGCGATCGTGATGGCCTGGATGTTCGATGTCACCCCGGACGGCTTGAAGCGCGAAGTTGTACCCGCCGGCAGCAAGCGGATATTCATCGCCGCCGGCGTGCTCGCCGTGCTGGCCTTCGCCTGGTACTACCGCGGCCAGCCGACAGTACGAGTCGCTGCTGTCCCGGCGGGCGAGGTAGGTGCATCGAAATCGGCAACCGCGCCCGATGCTCCACTGCAGAAATCCATCGCCGTGCTGCCCTTCGTCAACATGAGTGCCGACGCGGGCAACCAGTTTTTCTCCGATGGCATCAGCGAAGAGCTGCTGAATGTCCTCGTGAAGGTTCCCGACCTGGGCGTGGCTTCCCGAACGTCCTCTTTTGCCTACAAGGGCAAGGAGATGGGTGCGGCGGCGATCGCCCGCGAACTGAAGGTCAGCTACATCCTTGAAGGCAGCGTGCGCAAGTCCGGCGACAAGGTCCGTATCACCGCGCAGCTGATCGACGCGGTGCACGACCGCCATCTGTGGTCGGAGACCTACGACCGGAAACTGGATGACATCTTCGCCATCCAGGACGAGATCGCGAATGCGATCGTCGCGGCATTGCGCGGGTCGTTGACCACGGCCAAGGCGGCGCCGGTGGTTGCGGTGCGCGCGGATACCGAGAACATGCAGGCCTACGAGCTGTACCTGAAGGCGCGCGAGAACTTTATTGCGCGCCGTGACTTGTCTGCGACAGCAGGCATGTTCCAGCGCGTAGTGCAGCTCGATCCGAAGTTTGCACGCGGCTGGGAGGGTTTGGCCGCGGTCAGTGCAGTCGCACCGGGCTGGGGCTTGAGCGATCGGGACTACGCGGCGATTGCCGCCCAGGCCGCTGAGCGCGCGCTGGCGCTGGATCCTTCGCTTTCGATGCCCTGGGCCGTCAGGGCGCAGATCAGGCAAGACCAATGGCCGATCAACTTCAGCGCCGTATTCGCCGATTTCGACAAGGCAATCGCAGCCGATCCGAGGAATGCGACCGCTCTGCTCTGGCGGGGCATTATCTGGGCTCATCTGGGCTTCTTTGATCGCGCCCAAGCCGACCTGGACCGCGCCATCGCGCTCGAGCCGAACTACCTCAATGCCAGCCGGCACAAGGCGTTGGCCCTGTTGTTGGCCGGCCGGGAAGACGAGGCCATCGCGCTGTTCGAAAGCGGCGTCGCCAAGGGTTTCGTAAACAGCCGCAGCGAGAACTTCGTTGCGCCGATTCTGGCGCACGGCCGCCGTACCGAAGCCTTGTTGCTGATGGGCGTTGCCACGATGCCACCGGAGCTGCGCGAGGCCCTCGTGAAGTCGCTGGACCACCCGGAGGCACCACACCCCAACGCCCGCGCGCTGGTCGAGCGCTATGCCGCGGATCCGGGAGTGGATCCGGTGACCGTGTCGCACCTTTCCTTGTGGCTGGGCGACTACAACGCTGTCGGAGCGTCCGACGACCGGGTCACGCAGGAAATCGTGGCTTGGGACCGCTACCCTGCCACGTTCCGCAACTCGCCCGGCATGAAACTCAAGCTGGAAAGAATGGGCGCGCTTGCGTACTGGCGGGCGAAAGGGTATCCGCCGCAGTGTCATCCGGTCGGAGACAAGGACTTCACCTGTGATTGAATCCCGAACATGCCACTGATCGCCGAACTCCAGCGCCGCAAGGTCTCCAAGGTCGGCGCCGCCTACCTGGTGGTTGGCTGGCTGCTGATCCAGGTGGCTGCGACCGTCGGGCCACAGATGAGCTTGCCCGAGTGGGCGCCGCGGCTGATCACCTTCCTGATCTTGCTTGGTTTCCCGATTGCGCTGGTGATGGCCTGGGTGTTCGACGTCACGCCCGAAGGCGTGCGGCTCGACGCGAAGGTCTCGGGCAGCAAACGGATGATCGGGGCGGCCGTGGTGATGATCGCGCTGGCGGTGGGCTGGTATTTCCACGGGCGCACCGGGCTGCTCCCGGCATCACCAGTTGCCGTGACGGCGCGGTCGACCGGCGCTTCAAACAGTGCGGTGTCGATCGCCGTCCTGCCATTCGTGGACATGAGCCAGGACCACGACCAGGAATACTTCTCCGACGGCCTGTCCGAGGAACTGCTCAACCTGCTGGCGCAACTGCCGCAGATGCGGGTCATCGCGCGCACGTCCTCGTTCTCCTTCAAGGGCAAGGAAGTGGACGTCGCGACGATCGCCAAGACGCTGGGCGTTGTCAACGTGCTGGAAGGCAGCGTGCGCAAGTCCGGCAACACCTTGCGCATCACCGCGCAGCTGATCCGCGCATCGGACAGCTCGCACCTGTGGTCGCAGACTTATGACCGTGAGCTGACCGACGTGTTCAAGGTCCAGGATGAAATTGCCGCGGCGGTAGTGGATGCGCTCAAGGTGCATTTGTTGCCTCGCCAAGCCCTGACCAATGCGCACCGCAGCAGCAACCCCGAGGCCTATAACCAGTACCTGCTGGGCGTGGAGTTCACCCGCCGCATGAGCCCGGACAATTGGCGGCGAGCGATCGCCGCCCAGCGCCGGGCGATCGCGCTCGATCCCGGCTACGCGCCGGCCTACGCCGCGCTCGCGAATTCCGAAGGCTGGCTGGCCGACAGCCTGGGCGATTCCGCCTTGGCCACGCAGGCGCTGGCCCATGTGGACAAGGCGATCGAACTCGACCCCGGTCTCGTGGATGGTTACGCGGTGCGCGGCGTCTCGCGCCTTGCAGCGCGCGGCGACTGGGTGGGCGCGAAGGCCGACTTCGAGAAGGCCTTGTCCCTCAATCCCAACAGCAGCCAGGTGCAGAACGGTTACGCCCGCGTCCTGACCGCGCTGGGCCGGCTGCCCGAAGCGATTGCAGCCGAGCGCAAGGCCGTCGCGCTCGACCCGATCTCGGGTGATGCCGCGGCCACGCTTGGTCGCCTGCTCAACGCGACTGGTGACACGGCCGGGGCGCGCAAGGCGCTGGAACGCGCGGTAGAACTCACCCCCGAGTCCGCTTACGCGCATTTCCACCTGGGCGAGACCGATCTGCTCGAAGGCAAGCCCAAGGAGGCCCTGCCGCACTTTGCCTTGGCCGACAACTACGGCGCGGGGGGGCGCGCGATGGCCGAGCACTCGCTGGGAAACGCCGACGCCTCGCAGCAGGCGCTCGACGAGCAGATCGCCAAGTATTCGAAGGGCTCGGCCTACCAGATCGCCGAGGTTTACGCCTGGCGCGGCGAAAAGGACAAGGCCTTCGAATGGCTGGATCGGGCGGTTGCCCAGCATGACGGCGGCTTGAGTTTCTTCAAGTCCGACCCGCTGCTCGCGTCCCTGCGGGGCGAT
>JBKJMY010000356.1:0-7359 GCA_046596115.1 Arenimonas sp. | reverse complement strand
ACCAGTGGCCGCGGCCCGTTCCGGATTCCCGGCTGATGCGTTCACCGCGAATGGACATGCAGCAGATCGAGTTTCCGCAGATGGAGTGTCCGCGGATGGACTTCCCGCCATGAGTCCCTTCGGCTGGGGCATCGTCGGCCCGGGGCGGATCGCGCATCGCTTCGCCGAGGCGGTCACGCGCTTGCCGGATGCGCGGATCGCCGCAGTGCAGGCGCGCGATCCCCTGCGCGCGGCTGAGTTCGCCGCCGCCTGGCCGCAGCCACAGCCGGTGGCAATCCATCCCACGCTCGACGCGCTGCTCGCCGATCCGGCGATTGATGCGGTGTATGTCGCGACGCCGCATGCCTTCCATGCGCAGGCCGTGCGCGCCGCCTTGCAGGCAGGCAAGCCGGTGCTTTGCGAAAAGCCGCTGGCCCCGACTGCCGCGCTCGCGCGCGAGTTGGGCGCGTTGTCCCAGGCACGCGGCGTCTTCCTGATGGAAGCACTGTGGTCGCGCTTCCTGCCGGTCTATGCCGATGTCGGCGGCTGGCTTGCTTCGGGCGCAATCGGCGCGGTGCGCGCAATGCAGTCGAGTTTCTGCTTCACGCCCGACTACGATCCAGCCTCGCGCCTGTTCGATCCCGCGCTGGCCGGTGGTTCGCTGTTGGACCTGGGTGTCTACAACCTCAGCATGACGCAATGGGTCATGCAGCGGGCCATGGGCACCTGTCCGCCGGTCCTGCAGATCGATGCGCACGGCACGCTCGCACCGACCGGCGTCGACCAGCACGTTGCGGCGACGCTGGTCTTCGAAGGGGGTGTCTGCGCGCAATTGCAGTGCGGTTTCATCGGGCGATCCGATGACTCGCTGCGCATCCTGGGTGCGCGCGGGCACATCGCGGTACCGGCGCGATTCCATGAAGGCACGCAGGCAACGCTGCATATTGCCGATCAGGAGCCGGTCGTCGTGGATCGGCCGTTCGAGATCAACGGTTTCGAAGGCGAGATCGTCGAGACCATGCGCTGCGTTGCCGCCGGCGCGATTGAAAGCAAGGTGATGCCGCAGGCCGATACCCTGGCCGTCGCCGAATGGATGGATGCCATCCGCGCGCGCATCGGCGTGCGCTACCCGTTCGACTGACCGGTGCAGTCCCTGCCCCGTCCGCGCCTGGTCGCAGTCGCCTGGCCGCTGATGGCCGAGCTGGTGCTTGGCTTTGGCGTCGGCCTGCTTGGGCTGTGGCTGGCCTCACGCGAATCCGATGTCGCCTCGGCTGCGTTTGCGCTGTCGAACAATGTGCTCGGCGCCTTCTTCCTGTTGTTCCGCATCGTCAGCATGGGCGTGAGCGTGGTGATCACGCAAAACCTGGGCGCCGGACATCGCGATGGCGCGGACCGACTCGCGCGCGCTTCACTCGGCGCAAGCACCTGGCTTGGCCTGCTCGCGGCGGCGGTGGTGTTCACCAGTGCCGGCCCACTGCTGGCCCTGCTCGATGCACCCACGCCAGTGCGCCTGCTCGGCCAACCGTATCTGCAGGTCCTCGCCTTCGCCCTGCTGCTGGACGCCTACAACGCCTGCATGTCGGCGGTGATGCGCGCGCACCTGCGCACGCGCGATGCGATGTTCAACATCCTGGCAATGCATTCCGTACACCTGCTGCTGTGCCTGCCGTTGATGCGCGGCGTGGGCAACTGGCAGGGCTTTGGCTTGCCCGGCTTCGCGATCGCCATGGCGATCAGTCGAGCGATCGGCATGGGCGCGCACCTGTGGCTGTGGAAGAAACGTCTGCACCTGGCCCCGATCCTGCAAGACTGGTGGCGCCTGCATCGCGGCGTGCTTGGGCCGGCCTTGCATATCGGGCTGCCGGGCGCGGCCGAAGCGATTGCCTACCGGCTGGCCATGCTTGCCTCGCTCACCGTGGTGGCCGGGCTTGGCGCCGGAAACCTGGCAACCCATGCCTATGCCTCGCAGCTGATGACGGTGATCGTGTTGTTCACTGTCTCGATTGGCTTTGCCGGCGAGATCCTGGTCGGCCACCTGGTCGGCGCTGGCAAGCTGCACGAGGCCGACCGCATGGTGCGGCGCAGTCTGTTCATCGGCTGGGGCGTGTCGTTCGCGGTGGCGATCACGGCGGCGGCGACGGCGCCGTGGACGCTGCGCCTGTTCACCCAGGATCCCGCGATTATCCGCAGCGCCACCACGCTGTTGTGGATCACCGTGCTGCTCGAGCCCGGCCGCACCTGCAATGTGATCGTGATCAATGCGCTGCGCGCCACCGGCGATGCGCGGTTCCCGGTGGTGGTCGGCGCGATCTCCATGCTGGTGATCATGGCCGGCGGCTCCTGGCTGCTGGGTAAGCACTTCGGCATGGGCCTGGTCGGTGTCTGGATCGCCTATGCCGTCGATGAGTGGGTGCGTGGCCTGATCATGGTCTGGCGCTGGTTCGCGCGCGGATGGGTTGGCGTGGCCCGCAGCGCCCGTCGCCGCGTCATCCGCCAGCGACGCGAGCTGATCGCCGTGCCCTCGCTGGTTGTCCCGCGCTAGATTAGGCGGACGCTACCGGTCGCATTGCACAGGAGTCCCCATGCCCTCATTCCGACTGCATCACGTCCTCGTCGTCCTCGTTGTCCTCGGCGCGCTGGCTGCCGGCTGCGCCCGCGCTGGCGATCGGCCGCATACCGCTGGCCCCGGCGTGCACGTGCTGCCCACGCCATTGGCGATGCCTGGCCTTGATCGCGCGCGCACCATCCGCATCTACCTGCCACCGAGCTACGCGACCGGCCACAAGCGCTATCGCGTGCTGTACATGCACGATGGCCAGAACCTGTTCGACGACGCGACATCCTTCATCGGCGAATGGGGCGTGGACGAAACCATGGACGCGCTCGCCAAGTCGGACGACATCGAACTGATCGTGGTCGGCATCGACCACGGCGACGCCGAACGCATCCACGAACTCACGCCATGGCCGAACCCGAAATACGGCCCCGCACAGGGCGCGGAGTACATGGACTTCGTGGTTGGGACGGTCAAGCCCTACATCGATAGCCACTACCGGACCCGACCCGGCCGCAAGGACACCGGCATCATGGGTAGCTCGCTCGGCGCGTTGGTCACCCACTACGCGATCTACAAGTATCCCGACGTGTTCTCGAAGGCTGGCCTGATGTCGCCGTCATTCTGGTTTTCCGACCAGGCCTATGCGACGGTTGTACCGGGTTCACTGCGCAGGGGCACGCGCATCTACATGTCCATCGGCGACAGGGAAGGCGGCGAGAAAGCCGACAACTATGTGGCTGACATGCTGCGCATGGAAACGCTCGAGCGCGCGGCGGAACCCCTGCACTTGGCCTTGCAGACACACGTCGTCCCCGGCGCCGAGCACAACGAGCACGCCTGGCGCCGCGAATTTCCCGCCGCGGTACGTTTCCTGTTCGGCAAAACGCACTGAACCCATCGGCACGGCGATGGCCGTCGGTGGGCGAACGATCCGTGCTTGTCCGGGAATGGCTGCTCTCCCCCTGTAGATAAACTACTGCCTGTGCGACGCAATCTCCGTAAAATCAGCGCATCGCGGCAGGTTTCACGCCATCTTGATGTAGTAAAGTTACGACGATGCGCGCCGCGCCCGCCGACAACCCGCCCCGATGCTCCGCCCCCACCGGGATCTCTGCGCGTGCGCATGCAATTCCTGCGGCGGTGCTTCTGGCGTTGTCACTCGCCCTGCCCGGGGCGACCCTTGCCAAGTCCGCGCCATCGGTCGCGGGGCCAGTCGAGGCCAGCCTGGCGGATTGCGATGCGCCGGCCTTCGACCGTCTCCTCGTGGCCCCACGCCGGGATGCCGGTCTCCCCGCCGAGACCCGGGCTTACTGGCTGTCGCGCGCCGTGCTCGCATGGCCGGGCGGCGGCGGGCCCGGTCGCTACCGGCTGCATGCCTCGCACGACGGACAACTGGGACTGCGCGACGGCCGCGTGCGCGGCGCCGACTCGGCACTGACCCTGTCCCCTGCCACCGGCGAGATTCCTGCCGCGGTGCGTTCCCGGTTCCGCTTCGTCAGTGACGGCCCGCGCCTGTCATTGCCCGCGGACGCGGTAGGCAGCGTTGGCGCGCTGCTGCGGGGCCAGGTCCTGCTGACCCGCGAAGATGCCGGCGGCAACGTGCTGGCCAGCGCCACCCTGCAAACGCCCGGCGCACTCGATGACCTCTACGGCGATGCCGCCGCGGGTGCGCCGCTCGGTCCCCGCTTCGATGCCGACGGACAGTTGCAATTGGGCGTGTGGGCGCCGACCGCACGCACGGTTGCGGCTTGCTTCTATCCCGATGATCACGCACCTGCGGCGTCTGTGCGCCCATTCCAGCGCGATGTCGGCAGCGGCGCCTGGCACATGCAGGCCGCGCAAGCCCCGGGAACCTACTACCTGTTCCTGGTGGATGTCTTCGTGCCCGGCATTGGCGTGGTCCGCAATCGCGTGACCGATCCCTATTCGGTGGCCCTTGGCGCCAACTCGCACCGCAGCCAGGCGCTGGACCTCGACGATCCGGCGCTCGCGCCTGCCGGTTGGTCCAGCGACCATGTGCCGGCCACGGTATCGGCAACGCCGGACATGTCCATCTATGAGCTGCACGTTCGCGACTTCTCGATCAGCGACGACAGCGTGCCGGCGGCCCATCGTGGCAAATACCTGGCCTTCACCGACGCGGAGTCGCGCGGCATGCGCCATTTGCGCGCGCTCGCCCAAGCCGGACTGACCGACGTGCACCTGCTGCCGGTGTTTGATTTCGCAACGGTGCCGGAGGTTGGCTGCACGACCGTGGCCGCGACCGGCGCGCCCGATGGCGAGGCACAGCAGGCTGCCGCCATGGCGGGCGCGGCGAGCGACTGCTTCAACTGGGGCTACGACCCGATCCACTACAGCGTGCCCGAGGGCAGCTACTCCAGCGACGCGCACGACGGCGCTGTGCGTGTCGGCGAATTCCGCGCGATGGTGCAGGCACTGCACGCCGCGGGCCTGCGGGTTGGCATGGACATGGTCTACAACCACATGACCGCGTCCGGGCAGCGTGAATTCGCAGTGCTCGACCGCATCGTGCCCGGCTACTACTACCGCCTCGACGACAAGGGCATGGTGGAGCGCTCGACCTGCTGCGACAACACCGCCACCGAGCACCGCATGATGGCCCGGCTGATGGAAGACTCGGTCGCGCTCTGGGCCAGTGCTTACCACGTGGATTCGTTCCGTTTCGACCTGATGGGCCACCAGCCGCGCGCGGCAATGCAAGCGCTGCGCGATCGGCTGCGCCGGGAGTCCGGCCACGAGCCATCGCTGATCGGCGAGGGCTGGAATTTTGGCGAAGTTGCCGATGGCGCGCGCTTCGTGCAGGCGTCGCAGTTGTCGCTCAATGGCTCGGGGATCGGCACCTTCAGCGATCGCGGTCGCGATGCCCTGCGCGGCGGCGGCGCCGGTGACAGTGGCAAGGCCATGATCGCCAACCAGGGCTGGCTCAACGGCCTGGTGTACGCACCGAACGCATCGGCCGCCACCCAGGATCCGGTCGCGCTGCTGCGCACTGCCGACATGGTGCGCGTTGGCCTGGCCGGTTCGTTGCGCGACTTTCCGATGACGACCTATGACGGTAAGCGCACCACTCTTTCACAGATTCCCTATGGCGGTTCCCAGCCGGCCGGCTATGCGAGCCAGCCGTCCGAAGTGGTGAACTATGTCGAGAATCACGACAACCAGACTCTGTTCGACATCAATGTGTACCGGTTGCCGCGTGACACATCGCATGCCGATCGCGCAAGGGTGCAGGTGCTGGGGATGGCGGTGGTCGCTTTCAGCCAGGGCATCGCCTACTTCCACGCAGGCGTGGACTTGCTGCGCTCCAAGTCGCTGGATCGCAACAGCTTCGATTCCGGCGATGCCTTCAACCAGCTCGACTGGAGCGGCCAGGACAATGGCTTTGCCGAGGGCCTGCCGCCAATGCGCGACAACGGTCGCGACTGGGACCTGATGCGGCCCCTGCTGGCAGATGCGTCGATCAAGCCGACCCCGGATGACATCGCCTTCGCCAGCGACGCCTTTCGCGACCTTTTGCGCATCCGCGCCAGCACGCCGCTATTCCACCTGCGCAGCGCCGACGAAGTGGCCCAGCGCCTGAGCTTTCCCAACACCGGGCCAGGGCAGAATCCGCAAGTCGTCGCCGGCGTGCTTGATGGCAGCGGTCGACCCGATGCAGTGTTCGATACACTGGTCTATCTTTTGAATGTCTCGCCAGTACCGCAGTCGCTGCTTGTACCGGCGCTGGCCGGGTACCACCTCGTCCTTCATCCCGTGCTGGCTGCGGCATCGGCGGCCGACCATTCGCGCCTGGCCGGTGCGCATTTCGACCCCGGCAGCGGCCGTTTCGATCTTCCCGCGCGCACAGCGCTGGTCTATGTGCTGCCACGTCCATGACAATACGCCCCGTGACCACCCTCGATACCCTCCTGCTATTCGGCGCGACCGGCGACCTGTCGCGTCGTTACCTGATCCCCTCCATCGCGCACCTGTTGCGCGACCGGTTGCTGCCAGCAACCTTCCGCTTGGTCGCGATCGGCAGGCAGGACATGGATTCGGATGCCTTCCGCGCTTGGCTGCGCGGGGAGTTGCCAGACCAGGTCGCGGGCAATCGCGCCGCCTTCGAACAGTTGCTCACGGTCACGCATTACGTCGCAGCCGACCTGTCCGACCGGGACGCGATGGCGAAGGCCCTGTCGCCGTTTGCCGATCGCCCGGCGGCCAGCTACCTGGCGATCCCGCCGGACCTGTTCGTCGCCACGTGCGAGGGCCTGCAAGCCGCGGGCCTGCTGGATGATCCATCACGGGTCGTGCTGGAAAAACCGATCGGCAGCGACCTGGCATCGGCGCGCGCGATCAATGCCAGCCTGCGCAGCTTCGCCGATGAAGATCGGATCTTCCGCATCGACCATTACCTGGGCAAGGCGCCGGTGCAGAACCTGCTCGCGCTGCGCTTCGGCAATACGTTGCTGGAAGCGGTCTGGCACCACCGCTGGATCCAGTCGGTGGACATCCTGGTCGCGGAAACCTCCGGCGTGGATGGGCGCGAGGGCTACTACGCGCGCTATGGCGCGCTGCGCGACATGGTGCAGAACCACATGCTGCAACTGTTGGCGCTGATTGCAATGGAGCCGCCATCTTCGCTTGATGCCGGCAGCCTGCGCGAGGAGAAGCGCAAAGTGCTGCGCTCGCTCCGGCCGATGACCGTGGCCGACGTGGCGCGCGCAGCACTTTGCGCTTTTCCTCGCGCAGGCTGCCGGCATCAAGCGAAGAGGGCGGCTCCATGGCAATCAGCGCCAACAGTTGCAGCATGTGGTTCTGCA
>JBKJMY010000286.1:0-3752 GCA_046596115.1 Arenimonas sp. | reverse complement strand
CTAAAGCCGCTCCCACAAAAGCGGAGTGGGACGCGCCGGCGAATGTCCACGCGTTCTCGACCACGCGCGATGGCCCGGGTGTATCGCTGCCGCCATTCGATCGATTCAATCTGGGTGCGCGCTGCGGCGACGAGCCGGCGCACGTCGCCGCCAATCGTGCCGCGCTGGTGAAGGCTGGCGGGCTGCCCTCGGCACCCAACTGGCTGCAACAGGTGCACGGCACGCAAGTCGTGCGCTTGGATGCACCGCCGCGCGACGACGCGACCGAGCCCGAAGCCGATGCCGCGGTCACGTCAACACCGGGCGTTGTGCTTGCGATCCTGACCGCCGATTGCCTACCGGTGGTGTTCTGCAACAGCGCCGGCACCGAAATCGCCGCCGCGCACGCCGGCTGGCGTGGACTTGCTGCCGGCGTGCTCGAAGCGACGGTTGCCGCAATGCACTCGCCGCCGGGCGAACTGTTTGCGTGGATCGGCCCGGCTGCGGGTCCCGCGCATTACGAGATCGGCACCGAGGTCCGCGATGCCTTCGTCACCGGCGATCCCGCCGCGTCCGCCGCATTTTCGCCTACGCGCCCTGGTCATTGGCTGGTCGACCTGCCGATGCTGGCGCGTCGTCGGCTTGCCGCGGTTGGCGTGGATGCAGTGCATGGCGGCACGCATTGCAGTATCGCCGAGGCCGGCAAGTTTTTTTCCCACCGACGTGATGGTCAAAGCGGCCGCACGGCCACGCTGGCATGGCTGGGCCCGCGTTGATGCGTTGATGCGTTGATGCGTTGATGGGTTGATGGGTTGACGCTTGCGGTTGCGCACGGCGAGCCATCGACTTCGCCAGCATCGAACCAGGCGGCACCAGCCGCAGCCGCCACGCAGATGTCGGCTGACGCAGCCCTTGATCCGTATGCCATGCAGGCCACCGACCAGGCTCGCGACGCCTACCGCGAGGGCATGATCTGGGCCACCTATGCAGCCAATCCGGCGCTGGATGCCTATCATCTGGGCGTGGACGTGCAGGGCAATCGCGCGATCCTGACCGGTCGCGTGGAATCGAGCGTTGAAAAACTGCTGGCCGAGCGCATCGCGTTGCGCGCCCAGGGCGTGAACCTGGTGGACAACCGGATCGTGATCGATCCGCTGTTGATCGTGACGATGTACGAAACCATTCCGGTGACGACTCCCATGGCTGATCAGCCAGCCAGAGCGGCCATCCATAAGGAGCGCGACCAGCCGGCCTTTGCACGCTAGGTGCCCGATGCCACCCTGGCCGCGATGGTGAACTCGCGTTTGCTGTGGAACCCGGAGACCGACGGTACCGACATCAATGTCGCGACCCTCAATGGCGTGGTCACACTGACCGGTCATGCCGACACGCTTGCAGCCAAGAACACCGCCAGCCGCCTGGCGCAGGGCACGCGCGGCACGGTTCGAGTCGACAATCGCTTGGTGGTGGATTCAAAGGGGCAGGTCGTACCGGCCCGGGCCCCCGATGGTGACAAGCAGATGAGCGACACCTGGGTGAAGGCCAAAGTAAACGCGAGTCTGATGTGGAGCGCCGGCGTGGATGCCGGTGATATCGAGGTCAATGCCAAGGATGGCGTCGTTACCTTGACCGGCGTGGCCGACAGCGCCGCTGCCCGGCACCAGGCCATCGACATGGCCGAGAGTGTGCGCGGCGTGCGACGCGTCGATGCCAGTGATCTGCGGATCGAAGTGACGGGCGCGGTTTCACGGCGCTGATCCCATTCTGGGCAGATCCATTTAAACGCTGGATCAAGACGCGGCGGGCCTTCGGGTCCGCCGCATTTTTTGCGGCAACACAAGCAATCAACGCGGAATCACCCGCACCTCGTCCACCGACTCGCCGGGAACCGAGAGCGTGAATCCGCCCGCGTCGGAATCGAGCTTGAGCGTGCTCATGTAAGGCGAATAGGCAACCAGCGTGCCGCGTCGCGTGGTGCCGTTGCTGGTGATGATTTCGACGTGGCTGCCTTCGCGACCCTTCAATTGCTTGTAGTCGAGCAACTCACCCGTCCCGGCAGTGCTGTCGGCAGCCGCTGGCGCAGCCACGGCGGAACTTGGCTGGGTGCCAGTTGCGGCAGCGCCGCGAGGCGTGGCGCCCGAGAGCACAGGCGCTGCCGACGCGTTGCCTGTCGGTGGGATGGCCATGTTGGCTGCTGCCGCAATCGCCACGCCGGCCGCTGGTGCGACCGCTGCGACGACTGGGGTGGCCGCAGCTGCAGCCGCTGGCGCCGCCGCGGCCGCAGCAGCAGCCGCGCCGAGGGGAAGATACTGGAACGAGGACTCCGCACCACCGTTGTAGCTGAGCGCGGGCGGGATCGTTTCCAGCTGCTTGCCCAGGCCCATGGAAGCAAACTGCATCAATCCGAGCCGCGGCAAGTGGGTGCCGCGCAGGTGTAACTCACCACCTTGCGTCGCGAACGGGCCGTAGCGTGCCAGCGTTGGCGCATCGAAGAAATACCTGGTCTCCGCCACGCGCTTGACCAGGGCGTCCATGTGGTACGCGGGGAAGCGCTCGGGCGTGAGGCCGGCAGCCTTGCTGCAGTAGGCGGTACGCAGTGCGACAAAGCCGCGGTCAGTGAGTCGCAGGTCGGCGCTGCGCAGTTCCGCCGTCGCCATGCGTTCGATGATCATCCGCCACGGAATTGGCCGCTGCACCGTCACGTCCATGTCCAACTTCAACTCGCCGGCACCGGGCGTCAGCAGGTCGAAGTCGAGCGTGGAGAGCTGGTCGTCCTTGCGCTTGAGGGTGAGCGTGACATCGCGCCGCACGGCGGGCAGTCCCATCGTCACCAGGTCGGCTTTCGTCAGCAGGTCGGGCCGGCCGCAGCCGACCTGGTCGTAGGGCAGGTTAGTGTAGTTGCCGGGTGTCTGGTCGGTGGTCGTGGCGTCGCGGAAGTTTTCCAGCGTCATACCGAACTCGTCGGGCATGTGCTTGGTGCCGCGCAGCGTGTTCCAGTACAGCCAGAGCAGGCCCGGCGTGTGGAATACCACGCGGTCCGCAAGGTAGCTGGCCCCAAGCTTGCCGTCCGGGAAGTAATGGTCCAGGCGGACCTTGGTGGCACCGAAGTCGCCGTTGAGGCGGAAGAACGTCGAGTCGTAGCTGATTTCGTTTTCGTCGGGGTCGGCCTCGGTGACGTTTTCGATCCAGCCCCAGACCGTGACACGCATTGACAGCCATGTGCCAAAAAGAAGGATCGGCAAGCCCACGAACACACGCTTTTTCCACGACCAGGCCGCGAGGGCCTTCTTCATCCCGAACATGTTGTCCCCTCGTGCGACCCGGCCGGACCGGCCGTTCCCTGCACGGAGTGTAGTCGGCCAGAACCGTGATGCCCATCCCACCCTGTGGGAGCGGCTTCAGCCGCGATTCGGTGCTTTTCAGGGACTTATCGCGGCTGAAGCCGCTCCCACGGTTATAGGAGGTTGAGGGTGCGAGCCTTGGCGACTTCGGCTGCCAGGCGCGCCCGGGCTGGGGCCAGGATTGTTTCGTAGCGCGGGTTGGCGCGCACCCGCGCCATGACGGGATTGTGGTCAAGCTGCATCAGGGCGACGTAGAAGCCGCCCTGAACGCCCCGCTGGAGCGCTGCGAGCGCCTTGTCGTCTTCGCCGATGGCTGCGTAACCCGACACGTCGTACCACCACAAGCCGAGCAGGAAGTCCGCGCGCGGACGGTCCTTCAGCAGCGGAATTGCCGCATCCACCAAGGGTCGAGCGGCATCAGCCTGGCCCGCC
>JBKJMY010000050.1:0-3095 GCA_046596115.1 Arenimonas sp. | reverse complement strand
GAGTCGCATCCAGGTCGGCGAATGCCAGTGCGCGCTCCGCCCGCGTCCATGCGTAGTAGCCCATGCCGGCACTGGTGACCAGCGGCACCGCCAAGGCAAACAACCAGTGCAGCCCGGCCGCGTTCAGCCCGACCACCAGGATGCACATAATCGCCAACCAGGCGGTGCCGCCCATCAGGGCGGCCAGCACCAGGAACACCAGGCCGCGGATCAGCGCCGTCCGCGCGAGCGCCAAGTCGCACAGCACCAGACGCCGGAACGCGACGCCCGCCGCGCCGTACTCGCGCGCGACGGTGCGACCGGCGTCCAGGATCCCGCTGACGTCTTCCTTCAGGCGTTCGGCGGCTTCAACGGCCGACACGGATCAGTCTTTGCTGCTGCTGCTGCGGGTCAGCTTGGCGATCAAGTATCCGGCGCCGAATGCCACGCCGAAGCTCACCCAAGGACGCGTGCGGATCAGGTCTTCGGCCTGGTCGATCACATCCTTGCCCGAATCGATCAGTCCCTCGAGCTTTTCGTCGAGCGCGGCCTTGGCATTCTTGGCCGCATCCATGCCGCTGTTGACCGCATCGGCGACGCCGACCGTCAGCTGGTCGCGCGCGAGCGCGGCCTTGTCGGCCACGTCTTTCAACGCGCCATTGTCGTTGCTGGTTGCCATCGTGGTTCTCCCTGTCCATGTGGGCCGCCGGGTCCGGCGGGTAGAAGCAGACGAAGGCTAAGCCTTGCCGTCTGAGCCTGCGCTAAATTCATTGCATGGGCAACTCGCCGCGGGCCGAACCGCGCTGCAGCGCGAGCACCAGCGCGGACGGTTTTGCGGCCATTTGCGCCCGGAAATCGCTCAGGTCGGCAACCACGCGCCGGTTGATCCCGAGCACCAGGTCGCCGCCATCCAAACCGTTGCGTGCAGCACGGCTGGCTGGTGTCACCTTCGAGATGATCACCCCACGCAAGCCCTGCTGGCGATAACGCTCCGGCAGGTCGGTGAAACTGGCACCGACCAGGCGCGGGTCGAGCTGGCTGCCTTCCACTTCCTTGGGCAGCGCCTTCAGCGTGGCATTGGCCGACAGGCGCTGGCTCGCGCGCAGGTAGTCGATCCGCACCGGTTGGCCGACCGGCAGCAGGCCTTCGAGGTTGTGCAGGGCTTCGGCGCTGTCGATGCGCTGGCCATTGGCCGCAGTGACCAGGTCGCCCGGCTTGAGTCCGGCCGCCGCCGCCGGGGAGCCGTTGTACACGCGGGCAATCAGCGCGCCGCGCGCGCCGGCCGGCAGGTCGAACTGCTTGATCAGGTCGGACGTCAGGTCGCGGGTATTCAACCCCAGTGAGCCGCGACGCACTTCGCCATACGCCATCAACTGGCGCATCACTTCGCGCGCCAGGTTCACCGGGATGGCAAAGCCCAGGCCGATGTTGCCGGCGGCCGAGCCTTGCGGGTTGTAGCTGGCCGAGTTCACGCCGACCAATTCCCCACGAAGGTTTACCAGCGCCCCACCAGAATTGCCCGGGTTGATCGACGCATCGGTCTGGATGAAGTTCTGGTACCCAAGCCCACTCAGCCCACTGCGTCCCACGGCCGAAACGATGCCCGAGGTCACCGTCTGGCCCAGCCCGAACGGATTACCCACCGCCACCACGTAATCGCCTACGCGCAATGCGGCCGAATCCGCCAGCGGGATGGCCTGCAGGTCCTTGGCGTCGATCTTGATCACCGCCACGTCGGTGTCCGCATCCGAGCCAACCGGCTGGGCTTCGAAGGTGCGCCCGTCACTCAGGGTCACCGACACCGCGTCGGCGCCTTCAACCACGTGGTTGTTGGTCAGGATCAGGCCGCGCGTGGCATCCACGATCACGCCCGAGCCCAGCGACTGTTGAATCCGCTCGCGCGGAATGCGCCCGCCGCCGAAGAATTCGGCGATCGGGTTGTTGATCCGCACCACCTGCTTTGTATAGATGTTGACCACCGCCGGGGTGACCCGCTCCAGCATCGGCGCCAGGGAGGGCATCCCGGCGGCATTGGTGGTCGGTGGCGCGGCGGCCCAGGCCGAGGCGGGCAGGGCAGCGCTGGCGGCTGAATCGAGCAAGTCCCGGCCCGGGGTCGGGTCGGCGGGCGAGGGCGTGATCAGGCGGGCGGCCACGCCGCCCCCCAGGGCGGCCAGGAACAGGCAGAAAACAGCGGTCGAAGGGCGCATGCAGGGGTCCGGAAAGGGGGCAAAAACGGGCAGTGGGCCAAGCTTATCAATTGGGGACTGCCCGGTGCCACGCAAGAAGTCCGGGTTATTTTTTGCCTTAGGAAGGTTCGCCAAGCCCATGCCGGGATTGCGAAAAATATTGTGAATCCCTTTGTTTCAGATGGTTGACAGCCCCCCGGTGCGGGGGTAACTTCACCTCCGGCCAGTCCACAAGATGTTGTGGGTCTGGAGGGAGGGGTGCCCCAAGGGATTGGGGTCCCGGGTCGGATGCCAGGAGGCGCGCGCAAGCCGTTTTCGAGGGAAAAACGGCCCCGGATTGCCCCGTCCGGACGACCCACCAACAATGCACCAAGATCAAATCACCAAGAACAACCACGAGCCCCGCAAACAAGGGGCCAGAAAGAGGAATAGACACACGATGAGCACAGTTCGCCTGGAGGCGGTCCGCAAGGATTCGACGGTGGGAGCGGCACAGGGCATCCAGATGCAGCCCGCGTCGATGGACATCTGGGACAAGAAATACCGCCTGAAGAGCAAGAAGGGCGACCCGATCGACGGCACCATCGACGACACCTACAAGCGCGTGGCCAAGGCGCTGTCGGATGCCGAAACCAGCTCGGAGAAGCAGAAATACTGGTACGAGCGCTTCCTGTGGGCGCTGCGCCGTGGGGCGACCCCCGCTGGCCGCATCACCTCCAACGCCGGCGCGCTCGAGCACAAGCCGGCCACCAGCACCATCAATTGCACCGTGTCGGGCACCATCACCGATTCCATGGACGGCATCCTGGACAAGGTCCACGAAGCCGGCTTGACGCTCAAGAGCGGCTGCGGCATCGGCTATGAATTCTCGACGCTGCGTCCGCGCGGCGCCTATGTCAGTGGCGCCGGCGCGTACACCTCGGGCCCGCT
>JBKJMY010000044.1:0-3454 GCA_046596115.1 Arenimonas sp. | reverse complement strand
GCGCGCTGCCCTGCCCTTCAGCTGGGGCGCGAATGCGCGCTTGGCGCCAAATGAAATCCGCGCGCGCTACCTGGCTGCCGTGCGCGCCGCCGATGCACGCGATCTCGCCCCGCTCATGGCATTCGTGCGGTCATAGCCCGATTCTCGAACGGCGCGCGTGGTCGGACTTGATTTGCATCGAGACCGGATCACCCAGACGTCTTGCAGTGGTGCGTTTGCAATGCCATTGCGCGGCAATTGGGCTCCGCATGGCCGCAGCGGCCGCGGACTCAGGCATAGTGCGGCCTGTCGACCACAGGACATCCGATGCGCAAACTTCCCGCTGCCCTGTTCTTGCTCGCCTTCGTCGCCCCCGCCGCACTCGCAGGCGGTGCACCCGCCGCCGATGCACTGACGCAGTCGGTGCTCAAGCGCGCCGAGTTCGAACAGTTCCGCCTCTCGCCAAGCGGCAAGCTGGTGGCGATCGAGCGCCGTCTGCCGGAAGGCTCGATCGTCTCGATCCACAAGGTCGCCACGATGGAGCCGTTGCTGCGGCTGGACCCGGGCAAGATGGGCGAGATCAGCGAGATCATCTGGCTGGACGAGGATCGCATCGTGGTCGGCGCCAACCGCGCCGACGCCTACTTCGGCATGGCGATGGTCGATCCGATATTGTCGGTGATCAAAGTGGACGGCAGCGACAGCTTCCAGTTGCCCGGCACCTTTTATTCCGCCGTCGAGGATGATCCCGACCACATCCTGGTCTATCGCTGCGCGCCCAACAGCAGCGCCGGTCACTGCACGCCGCAGATCCGCAAGGCCGACATCAACAAGCTGCGGCGCATGGGCGACCTGTTGGTCCAGGGACCCGACGACACCGGCCTGCTGGCGGACCGCAAGGGCAATGTGCGCCTTGCCTACGGCGTCGAAGACGACGGCACCAGCCGCTCCTGGGTGCGTGACGGCGCCGGCGCCTGGTCACTGTTCAACGACAGCAGCAAGACCGGCGTGGATGTGATTCCGATCGCCGTGTCGCGCGATGGCAGCTATGGCGTGCTCGAATCGCAGCGCAAGCAGGGCACCAACGTGATCGAGCGTTACGACCTGGCCACTGGCGTGCGCACCCTGGTGCACGAGAACCCATCGTCGGATCCGATCCGGATGCTGTATTCGCTCGACGGCAAAGACGTCATCGGCGCGCGCTATCAGCCGACCCGCCCCAGCGTGGAATTCTGGGACCGCGCCAATCCGGATGCGCAGGTCCTCGCCGACCTGCACCATGCCTTCCCAGGCAAGGAAGTGTTCATGCACAGCGCGTCCAAGGACGGACAGACCATCGTTGTGCTGGTGTCCAGCGACCGCGATCCGGGCACGTTCTACCTGTTCGATCGCAAGGCGATGAAGGCGAAAGTCCTGTCTCGACGCAAGCCATGGATTGATCCGGCCACGCAGGCCGCGCAGGTGCCGGTGGACTTCAGCAACCGCGACGGCCTGGCCATGCACGGCGTGCTCACCATGCCGACCAAAGGCGGTGGCAAGAACCTGCCGCTGGTGGTGCTGCCGCATGGCGGGCCGTTCGAGGTGATGGACGAGTGGGGTTATGACCCCGATACGCAGGTGCTCGCGCAACACGGTTATGCGGTGCTGCAGGTGAACTTCCGCGGCTCGGGCGGCTACGGCCGCGAGTTCGCCGATCGCGGCCTGCGCCAGTGGGGCAGCGGCATGCAGAACGACATTGCCGACGCGACCCGCTGGGCGCTGGCACAGGGCATCGCCGACCCGAAACGGGTGTGTATCTACGGCGCCAGCTACGGCGGCTATGCCGCGTTGATGGAGCCGATCCGGGATCCTGACCTGTACCACTGCGCGGTGGCGGTGTCCGGCCCCTACGACCTGTCCAAGATGTACAGCTGGGGCAGCATCCGCCGCAGCGATTTCGGCAAGCTCTACCTTGAGCGCGCCCTAGGAAGGGATCCCGCGGAACTGGCGGCGAACTCACCGCTGCAACAGGCCGGCCACATCAAGTTGCCGGTGCTGCTGGTGCACGGCCGTCTGGATGGCCGCGTGGACGTCAAACATGCGCACCGCATGCTCGAGGCGTTGCAGGCGAACAAGGCGTCGGTGGAATATTTCGAAGTGCCGCAGACCGGACACTCGATCGTGCTGGACCGCTACCGCCTCGAGTTCTATGCGCGCATGCTGAAGTTCCTCGACAGCAACATCGGCAGCGCGGGCGTCGCCACTGCCTCCACGACGCCCTGAAAACGAACGGGGACATCCGATCGACCGGATGTCCCCGTCGGGACGCGATCCCGCGTCGGGATCAGAGGCTGTAGTACATCGCATACTCAAGCGGATGCGTGGCCGCGCGGAACTTGGTGACTTCGCCCATCTTCAGCGTGATGTAGGCATCGATGAAGTCATCGCTGAACACGCCACCGGCCTTCAGGAACTCGCGGTCGGCGTCGAGCGCGTCGAGCGCCTGGTCGAGCGAATGGCAGACGGTGGGAATGTTCTTCTCTTCTTCCGGGGGCAGGTCGTACAGATCCTTGTCGCTCGGCGCGCCCGGGTCAATCTGGTTCTTGATGCCGTCAAGGCCCGCCATCATCAGCGCAGCGAAGATCAGGTAGCCGGAGTTCATCGGATCCGGGAAACGGATTTCAATGCGACGGCCTTTTGGATTGGCGACATAAGGAATGCGGCACGACGCCGAACGATTGCGCGCCGAATAGGCCAGCATCACCGGCGCTTCAAAGCCCGGCACCAGGCGCTTGTAGCTGTTGGTGGTGGAGTTGGCGAAGGCGTTGATGGCGCGCGCGTGCTTGAAGATGCCGCCGATGTACCACAGCGCCAGCTGCGACAGGCCACCGTAGCCGTCACCACTGAACAGGTTGACGCCGCCCTTGGCCAGCGACTGGTGCACGTGCATGCCGCTGCCGTTGTCGCCGACCAGCGGCTTGGGCATGAAGGTGGCGGTTTTGCCATTGCGGTGCGCGACGTTCTTGATGATGTATTTCATCATCAGCAGTTCGTCGGACTTTTGCACCAGGGTGTTGAACTTGGTGCCGATTTCGCACTGGCCGGCGTTCGCGACTTCGTGATGGTGCACTTCGACTTCCTGGCCGGCGGCCATGAGTTCTTTGCACATCTCGGCGCGGATATCGTGCAGCGTGTCAGTGGGCGCGACCGGGAAGTAGCCGCCCTTCAGGCCCGGGCGATAGCCGGTGTTGCCGCCTTCGTACTTTTTCTTGGAATTCCAGTGCGCTTCCTCGGAGTCCACTTCGAAGAAGGTGTTGCCCATGTCGTTGGCGAAACGCACGGAGTCGAAGATGAAGAATTCCGGCTCCGGGCCGAAGAAGGCCTGGTCGGCGATGCCGCTGGCTTTCAGATAGGCCTCGGCGCGCTTGGCGACGCCGCGTGGGTCGCGCGAGTAGGCCTGCATGGTGGCCGGGTCGAGGATGTCGCAGATCAGGAT
>JBKJMY010000331.1:0-11042 GCA_046596115.1 Arenimonas sp. | reverse complement strand
TATGGCTGCCATCGCAGAACGGCTTGTTCTTCGATACGCCGCAGCGACAGAGCACCGCGCGCATGCCGATCGGCTGGCCATCGAGCACGATCTGGGCGCGTAGGCCGAACGGGCCGTTCTCGCGCAACTGCAGCAAGTTGACTGGCGGCGCGGCTTCCTCTGCGCCGCCGTCGTGGCGGCTGTACTGGATGGCACCCGACGGGCACAGGTGCGAAACCGTCACCAGGTCTTCAGCGCTGGCGGCATCGGGATCGATCCACGGGCCTTCAACGTTGCCGATGAACACATTGGGCAGGCCAAGGACACAGTGGCGCGAGTGGATGCAGCGCTCTCCGGAAAAGATGATGTCGATTGCGGCGCCGGGGATGCGCTCAAAGCCGTTGCCGAGCGGGATCGGCACCGGCGGGCCGTTGAGGGCGACAGCTTCCTTCGGGGAGGCTGGGACGATCTGTTTATCGGCCATGGTCTTTCCAGTCTAGCGCCGTCGGGTCGGATTGTGGCAATGGCCAGGCGGCTGTTGCGGCGGAGGTCTTCAGGTAGGATTCTGTCTCAGATCCATGGGGGAGTGGGCCATGACATCAGCCTCGGCGAATATCACCGCGCGGATTGGGTCGCTGGGCGATTGGCGGGCCGAGACGCTCGAGCATGTCCGCCAGCTGATCCACGACGCCGACCCCAATGTCGAGGAGCAGTGGAAGTGGATGGGTACCCCGGTCTGGGCGCATGACGGCATCATCTGCACTGGCGAGACCTACAAGCAGGTGGTGAAGCTTACCTTTGCGCGCGGTGCATCGATCAAGGACCCGAAGCAGCTGTTCAACGCCAGCCTGGAAGGGAACATGCGTCGCGCGATTGACATGCGCGAAGGCGAGAAGGTCAACGCCACCGCGTTCAAGCAACTGATCCGCGCCGCAGTGGCTGCAAACACTGCGGCGTTGGCCGCGCGCGCTGCGAAGAAAAAGAAAGCCTGAGTTGGCCGTTCACCATGAAACGTATGCTCCCCTGGAACGCTGTACACGCATTGCTGATAGCCAGCTTCCTCATGCTGGCGTCGACCAGCGGGGCGGCGGCAGCGCCAGCTGGCGGAGCAGTGGTGTCGCAGGCCGGATCCACAGCTGCGGCAAGCGAGATCGTCCGCGCTGCCGGCGGCCACCGGCTGCTGCTGGTTGGCGAGATGCACGGCACCCGCGAACCCCCCGCGATGCTGCTCCAGCTGGCCACCGATTACGCCGCCAGTGGACCCGTGCTGGTCGGCCTTGAGATCCATGCCTCCGAGCAGTCGGCGATCCGCCGCTATCTCGGCTCGGATGGCAGCGCCGGGGAACAGTTGCGACTGCGTGCCGGTGAATTCTGGCAGGTGGCGCCCGCGCACAACGATGGCAGGCGAAATCGGGAAGTCCTCGACCTCATCGAGGGCATGCGAGATCTGCGTGCGACTGGTCGCGATGTCGCAATTCTCGCAATCGATGTGGGCAAGCGCGGATCGAGCGACAGTCAGGCGCGCGATCTGGTCATGGCCAAGCGAGTGCGCGTCGCGTTCAAACACTTGCCGCGCGGACGGATGCTGGTGCTCACGGGCAATGTCCATACCATGCGGGAAAAACCTGGCTTCGCGCCGCCCGAGATGCAGGATCCGATGGGCAGCTACCTGATCGACCTGTCACCGTTTGCCGTCAACGTGTCAGCCCGAACCGGACAGTTCTGGGCCTGCATGGGTGATCGCTGCGGTCCACGCGATTTTGACGGACACGGTATGCACAGCGGGCCCAGTGACGGCCATCCCTACGACTACGAACTGGTGCTGGACCGCTATTCGCTCGCGCATCTTGTGGGCGCGAGCACGAAGTAGGCGACACCGGCACGGCGTCGATCAGCGCCCGCCGCCGCCTCCGCCACCACCACCGCCACCGGAGGAACCACCACCACCGCCACCGGAACTTGAGCCGGGTGGCGTTGCCGATGCGGAGATCTGCGAATTGAGCGCGCTGCCCAGCGAGCTGCCGAGGCTCGCAAGTCCCATGTGCTGGCCGGAGCCGCTGCCGTAGTACCAGGTCGGCTGGGATTGCTGCGCAGTCGCGGCGCCGACCGCCATGATGAAATGCTTTGTCCACGCTTCCTCGACACCCAGCGCCATCGCGTATGGGAGCAGGCTTTCGTAGCGCTTGGCGTCAAGATGCGGTGGCGCGGTCGCATCACTTGGGCCTGTGAGCGAGCGGAGTTCGTCGCGCTCGGCGACGTCCATGTACATTTTCAGGCCGGCGATCTCGTCCATCAACGTGCGGCCTTCCTTGGTCGGCGCCTTGAGCAGGAACCCGGCAACGACGTGCAGGACGACGCCGACCACGCCGATGGTGATCAGCAGCGGGATGCCGTTGCCGCCAGACAGCGCGAATGCAATCAGCCCGACCACCAGCGAGAACATCACGCCTGCCATCACGCTGTAACCATTGCGCACGAAATAGCGCGGCATCAGGCGCGAGCCGATCGCGGAAAATTGCGCCGACATGGTGCCCCGCACGCGCGTTGCATTGGTATTTTTCAGCTCGATTTCAGCGCCGTCCTTGAACAGCTGCGCGGCCAGCGCGCGCTCGCTGAGTGTGAGCGCATCGAACTGGCCGGCGGGCTCGCGGACCAGGCGCCACTCCTTCTCGCTGTCCTGATGGATCTGCAGGAAGCCGCGCACTGCCATGTCCACCACGTCTGCGGTGAAGCACAGGTTGTCCATGCCCATGCGCTGCATTGCGCGCAACTCGCCCGGCCCGAACGCCTGCGGCGGTTCGTAGCGGGGGAAGATCGGGCCTGCGTGCGGATCGCGTCCAACCAGCATCCAGCGCCAGGCATAGAACCCGGCCAGCAGGAGCAATCCGGCCAGTGCCACCAGCACGCCGCGGTTGTCGCGCAGGAACCAGGCCCAACGCTGCGCCGTCGTAGGCTCGGCGATCAGACCCTTGGGAAAGCCGACCACGATGGTCAGTCCCTCGTTCGGACCCAAGCCACGCGTGCTGCGGAACACGGCGGTGCCGGGTTGTGGTGAGGTCGCCTGGAAGTCCTTGCCCTTCGCGCCGTCTGGGCCGGTATAGGCATCGAGTTTCAGGTTGGCCGAAGCAACGGGGCCGGGCAGTGTGACCGTGGCTTGCGCCGAATCGATCGGGAAGCTCCAGTCCAAGCCGGTGACGTTCCAGTACAACTCGTCGTGGTCGGGGAAGAATCCGAGCTGGCGGTTGGTGCGGTAGTGGATTGTGAAGGTGAAGGTGCCCGGCGTCGGCAGGAAACTGTCGTTGCCGGTGTTGATGCGCATGCCATTGCTCTTGCGTTCGGTGAACCAGGGCTCTGTTCGGCCGTCACGTTCGACGCCGAGCACCTCGAAGTCCACGTGCACGCGGTTGCCAAAGCGATCCTTGTAAGTGGTCGGGAAATCGCGATAGATGCCGCGCCGGATCGTGTTGCCCTCGGCGCGCACAGTGATGTTCTCGGTGACCATGAGGCTGCCGTCGGCCTGCACCGCGAGCAGGCTGTCGTAGCTGAGGATGCGTTCGTCGGCAAGGGCAGGGCTGGCGGCGAACAGGCCGACTAGTGCAAGCAGGGGTGCAATCAGGGGTGCGAGCAATCGCGCGCGCAGCAGCAGCGTCACGGGTTCATCTCCAGCCTGGGCGCGGCGCGGGAGTCGTCGCCTGCCTCGAAGAATTCTGCTTCCTTGAAACCGAATGGCCTGGCGATCAGCTGGTCGGGAAAGCGCTGCACGCCGTCATTCATTTCGCGCACGGCGCCGTTGTAGAAACGGCGCGCGAATTGCAAGTGGTCTTCGACATCCACCAGGTCGCGCTGCAGCTGCAGGAAGTTCTCGCTGGCCTTGAGCTCCGGGTACGCCTCTTTCAGGATCAATAGCCGGCCGACATCATGCTCGAGCTGCGATTCGATCGTGGCCAGCCGCGCGGGCGAACTGGCGGCCATGGCCTCGGTGCGCAGCGCAGTCACGCGTTCGAAGGCGGACTTCTCGTGGCTGGCATAGGCGCGCACAGCCTCGACCAGGTTCGGGATCAGGTCGTGACGGCGCATCAACTGCACGTCGATGTCGCTCCAGCCGGCGCGCACCTGGTTGCGCAGGCGCACCAGCCGATTGAAGGCCAGGATTGCCCAGCCGAGCAGGACGAGCAGGGCGATGGCGAACAGGTAGATCATGGCGTGGCTCCCCGAAGTTCACGGCGACGGTGTGCGTTCTTTATAGCAACTCGCGCAGCAGCTAAGCGTAACCTTTGCTCACGATGCCTGCGAGATCGCCTGCGAGAGCGCCTGCGACAGAATCTGCGACAGCGTCTGCGCCAGCACGTTCAATCCCCGTGCGCCCAGTTGGGCGCAGTGCTATCGTCACCGCATCCGGCGTCGCCGGGCCACACTGTCCTTGGGGAAACTGCCATGCGTCGAATTCTCCAGATTGCGTCCGCGATCGTGCTGAGCCTGTCGTGCATGGCGGTATCTGCCGCCCAAGTGCACGGACAGACCTCGAATGCGTGCTGGCTGGCAGCCGCGAAGATGTCGGATGCCGACGCCGTGGCCGCCTGCTACGCAGACGATGCCGTGATGTGGTTGCCGGGTGGACAGGTCGTGCAGGGCCGAGATGCAATCCGCAAATCCTACGCCTCTTTTTTTCACGCATTCACGGTCAAGACGACCGAGCTGATGCAAATGGACTCAAAATCAATGGGTGACACCGTGGTGACCTGGGGCACGTTCCGCATGGTCATGACGCCCAAGGGCGGCGGCGATGATGTGACCGAATTGGGCCGCTACACCGACGTGTCGAAGAACGTCGACGGCATGTGGCTCTACATCGTTGACCACGCGTCGGACAACCCGACCCCGGCCAACTGAATCAGCACCGTCCGGTTACCCGGTCGATGACGTTCAAGACGGTTTGCTTGCCTGCCCTGCTTCTGTCGCTGTTTGGGGCATGCGCGGCGTCGGCGTCCATGCAGGATGCGCCGCCGGCTGCCACCGCAGTGCCGGCCCAGTTCCACCAGGCCGTCGAGCTGATGCATTCCTTTGGCGGTACCGGCGATGCACTGGAGAAAGCTGGCCAGCTGGCGATCGGACTGAAAAAGTCCTATCCCGATGCTGGCTACGCGGAATCCTTGCAGGCCGAGGCGATTTCTTCGCAGGCCGTGCAGCAGGACGGTACGCCGGAGAAGGCCGCGATCACCGCCATTGACCTGGCCGACAAGGCCATCGCCATGAACCCGGCATTGGCGCTGCCACACATCGCCAAGGCACGGGTGCTGGTGCGCCGATCACAATATGACGCCGCAGCTGCGGAGCTCGACAAGGCGCGCGCACTGGAACCGGACAATGATTCGGTGCTGTTCCTGGATGCCGACCGGCTGCGTCGCACCGACAAGGCAGCGCTGGCCGAAACCCAATACCGCAAGTTCATCAAACTCACGCCAACGCCGCAGCGCAAGTCCAATGGGTACTACTGGCTGGGCAAGAATTTTGTCGAGGCCGCACAACGTGATGAATCGGGCCGCGCGGACTGGCTGGCCAAGGCCAAGGCCGCCTTCGACCAGATGCTCGCGCTGGACCCCGGTTCGTTGGCCAAGACGATGAATTACGCCGTGTTCCTCAACGACGAAGGCGCGGACTACGGCGCGGCCGAAGCCGTTGCGAGCAAGGCGCTGGCGATCAAGGACATCCCGATGGCCCATCACCACGTAGCCATCGCCCGCTACCAGCAGCTGTTGGCCGGCGAGGGCGCCGACCAGGATGCGCTGCGCGCGAAGATAGCGGCAATCGGCAAGGACAGCGGTATTACGCTTGATCAGGCGATTGCGTTGCCAGACATTTCCACCGCGATCCAGTTGCGCCTGTTGTCGCTGAAAGCAAAGCTTTGACTGGATGCAACCGGAGTTGTCGCGAATGCATCGACTGCTGACCCGTGCCGCCTGCGCCGTGCTACTCGTGCTTGCGCACGCAGCTTGCGCCGCCACGCCGCCACGCCGGCGCCCGCGCCCGCGCCCGGCGGGTCCGGTGCGCCTACCGAGCGCACGATCGTGCTGGTTCACCGCAGCGTGGCGATACCGGCGCTGCAATCACTGCAGCGCAGCCTGGCGATACCGGCGCTGCAATCACTGCAGCGCGCGGTGGGTGGATGCGACTCAGGCGGTGGCGAGCAGCTTGAGCATGGCGCGCGCAGCGCTGGCCGACGAAGCCGGATTTTGACCGGTGATCAGGTTGCCATCGGTGATGGTGTAGTCGGCCCAGTCCGCCTGTTTCGAATACTCGCCACCATTGCGCTTGAGCATGTCTTCCACCAGGAACGGCACAACATCCACCAGGCCGACCGCCGCTTCCTCGCTATTGGTGAAGCCGGTGACCTTCTTTCCGTTGACCAGTGGCTTGCCATCGCTCCCCTTGGGGTGGCGAAGAACGGCAGGTGCGTGGCAGACCGCGGCGACCGGCTTGCCGGCGGCGTACGCCTGCTCGATCAGCCGGATTGAATCCTGGTCTTCGGCCAGATCCCAGAGCGGCCCATGGCCGCCGGGATAAAACACGCCATCGAAGTCTTCCGCAGCGACGCCCGACAACTTGTGCGTGTTCGCGAGCGCCGACACGGCCTGCGCATCCGCGCGGAAGCGCCGGGTTGCGTCGGTTTGCGCATCGGGCTCGTCGCTTTTGGGATCCAGCGGCGGCTGGCCGCCAGCGGGTGAGGCCAGCACGATGTCAGCCCCGGCGTCCTTGAAGACGTAATAGGGCGCCGCGAATTCTTCCAGCCAGAAACCGGTTTTCTTGCCTGTTTCGCCGAGTTGATCATGCGAGGTGAGTACCATCAGGATCTTCATGCCTTGCTCCACTGAGTTGATCTGCAGCCTTCCATCGTAGGCGCGCGGCTCGCGGCCGTGTCGCCATCGGGCGGGGATCGGGCTGCATCATTCAGGACGCGTTGTGGCGAATGAAGGTGGCGTGCATGGGCCATGGCCACGGGACAAAGGCACGCAAGTTTCGCTACCCTGCGTCATTACCGGGGGAACACGCATGTCGTACGTCCGTTGTCTGCGCGGCCTCGCCTCGGGTCTGGAATATCCGTCGGATGTGCCGATGAACCTGGATCCGGCCGATGGCCGGCCGGTGGAGATGGTGCTTGACCTTGAGCGCCTGGCGCACGACGCGCCGGCGGCCGGCTGGTACGACCCTGGCCGGCGCGATATGTGGCGCTTCGGGGGCCTGATGGCGCTGGACATCAACGATGCAAACGACGCGCGCTGGATCGTGCCGCTGGGCGAGGGCGGCACGCCGCTGCTTGCATACCCGCACCATCCGGTTGCTGATCGGGCGGGACTGGACTTGTCGATCAAGGAAGAAGGGCGCGCATGGCCAGGCTACGGCGCCAATCCCACCATGAGTTTCAAGGACCGCGGCATGGCCATGGTGGTGGCGCAGGCCCGGCGGCTCGGGCTCGATCGCCTGGCGGTGCCCACGCAAGGCAATGCTGGCGATTCGCTGACCCATTACGCGCTGGCTGCGGGGCTCAATGTCGTGGTCGCGATGCCACCCGACACGCCGGCGCCGATTCTGGGCAATGTTGCGGCTGCCGCGTTTCAGTTTCCCGGACGCGTCACCCTGGAGTTGGCGGGCCCGACGATCCGCGAGTCGGGCGCGTTGCTGCGCGAGCGCTACCTCCCGCTGGGCTATTTTTCCGTCGCTACGTTCCAGGAACCGGGCTGGCGCATCGAGGGCAAGAAATCGCTGGGCCTGGAGCTGGCCGAGCCGGCGCGGGGCTCGACGCGCTGGTCCTTACCCGATGTGGTGGTGTATCCGACCGGTGGCGGCACCGGCGTGCTGGGCATGTGGAAGGCCTGGGGGGAACTCGAGGCACTGGGCCTGATTGATGCGCGGCGCCCGCGCATGGTCTGCGTGCAGAGCGACGCGATGGCACCGCTGGTGCAGGCCTTCGATGCCGGTTCTGACGACACCAAGCCGGCGACCGGCCCGGGCACGATTGCATTTGGCCTCAATGTGCCGGCAGGCGTGGGGCATTTTCGCGTGTTGCAGATCGTGCGCGCCAGCGGCGGTGCCTGCGTGGCGGTCGCCGAGGCCGAGATCGCCGCCGAACTGGGCCGCGTCTGGCGACAGACGCACTGGTGGGTCAGTCCCGAGGGCGCGGCCTGCCTGGCCGCGCTGCCGCAGTTGCTTGATCGCGGACTGTTGGCGCCGCGGGAACGCGTCGTGGTGGTGAACACCGGCTCGGCCGAAAAATACCTGCCGGCGATCCGCCACCTGCTCGATTAGGCGTGTTTGACCAGAGCTGGCGACTGTTGCTGTTGACTAGAGCTGGGTTGCGGCAAAGGTGTCGCACTGGCCCGGTGCGCCGCTGCTGAAGCCCGCGCGGAACCAGCGCACGCGCTGCGCCGATGTGCCGTGGGTAAACGAATCGGGCATCACTTCGCCACGTGACTGCTGCTGCAGCCGGTCATCACCAATAGCGCTGGCTGTATTGAGCGCCTTTTCCACGTCACCGGCTTCCAGCCAGTTCAACTGCTGCTGCGCCAGGTTGGCCCAGACGCCGGCATAACAGTCGGCCTGCAGTTCCATGCGCACGCTCAGGCCTTTGTCGCCTTCCATCGGCGCACCACGGGCGCGCAGCTTTTCCACCTTGTCGGACACGCCAGTCAGGGCCTGGATGTGGTGGCCGATCTCGTGCGCGATCACATAGGCCTCGGCGAAATCGCCACCACCGCCCAGCTTGGTGCGCATTTCATCGAAGAAGCTGGTGTCCAGGTAAACCTGCTGGTCGCCTGGGCAATAGAAGGGGCCGACCGCAGAACTCGCCGTACCGCAGGCTGAGCGCACCGCGCCGGAGAACAGCACCAATTTGGGCGCCGGGTACTGGCTGCCGCTTTTCTGGAACACCTGTCCCCACACATCTTCGGTGGATCCGAGCACGACGCTGGCCAGCTGCGAATCCGTGTCGTTGGCCGGCGCGGCACCGGGTTGGGTCTGCTCGGTTGGTGCCTGCTGGCCGGCGACCTGGCCCATCACTTCAAGCGGATTCTTGCCCATCAGCAGGGCGATCACCCCGACGATCAGCAGGCCACCCAGGCCCATGCCACCCATGCCAACCGCGCCCATGCCACGACGATCCTCGACGTTGTTGCTGCGGCGTCCGATTTGCCATTTCATGGGGCGGTCTCCGGGGAAAGTGGGTCATTGTGGACCGACCGAGGCAAGCGCTCCCGGCTGTTGGCTGAACAGCCCGTCACCTGTCGGTTCGACCGCGCAAGCCACATCCCGGCGACGCGCTGGTGATCGCGGACCGTGGAGGTATGCTGGGCACTCACACACTGCAAGGAAGCGGTCATGACAACGTTCAAGGTCGGTTACATCGTGGGCAGCCTGGCAAAGGCATCAATCAACCGCAAGCTGGCCTTGGCGCTGGTGAAATTGGCCCCCGCGGGCATGGCAATGGTCGAGCTTCCGATCCGCGACCTGTCCCTGTACAGCTATGACTATGACAATGACTATCCCCCTGCGGCCGTCGCCTGGAAGGACGCGATCGCTGCGGTGGACGCGGTACTTTTTGTCACCCCGGAATACAACCGCTCCATCCCGGGCGCGCTGAAGAACGCGATCGACTGGGGCAGCCGTCCCTATGGCAGCAACAGCTTTGCGCGCAAGGCGTCTGCAGTGATTGGCACCTCGTCCGGCGCGATCGGAACCGCCGTGGCCCAGCAGCACCTGCGCAGCATCCTGAGCTTCTGCAATTCGCCGCAGATGAATTCGCCTGAGGCGTATATCCAGTTCAAGCCGGGCTTGGTTGACGACAACCATGATGTCACCGTGGACGCGACCCGCGATTTCCTGCGCAAGTACATGGAGGATTTCCATTCCTTTATCGAGCGCGTGCTCACCGTCGTCCCACGGGCGCCGTGACCGTGGATACGTTCCTGATCGGTGGCGACATGCCGGTGCACCGGCTCGGCTTTGGCGCGATGCGCATTACCGGGCGCGGCATCTGGGGCCCGCCGGAAGATCGCGACGAAGTGCTGCGCACCTTGCGCCGGTTGCCTGGACTGGGCGTGGATTTCATTGATACCGCCGACGCCTACGGCCCCAACGTGTCGGAAGAACTGCTGCGTGAGGCGCTGCATCCCTACAACGGCATCGTGGTCGCGACCAAGGGCGGGCTGGTACGCCAGGGGCCGGACCAATGGACGCCGGACGGGCGTCCCGAGCACCTGATCGCGCAAGCCAAGGGCAGCCTGACGCGGTTGGGCGTGGAGCGGATCGACTTGTGGCAATTGCACCGGATCGATCCAAAGGTGCCGCGCGATGAGCAGTTCGGCGCGGTGCGCCAGTTGCTCGACGAGGGCATCATCCGGCACGCCGGGCTGAGCGAGGTCTCGGTGATCGAAATCCAGGCGGCGTCGATCCAGTTCCCGGTGGCGACAGTGCAGAACCGCTACAACCTGGCCGATCGCGCCAGCGAGGATGTGCTGGCGTGGTGCGAGTCCGCGGGTATCGGCTTCATCCCGTGGTTCCCCTTGTCCGCCGGCGAACTCACCCGCGAGGGCGGGGTGCTGGACTCGATCGCGCAGGCGCACGGAGCGACCACCGGACAGATCGCGCTGGCCTGGTTGCTGCGTCGCAGCCCGGTGATCCTGCCAATCCCCGGCACCGGCAAAGTCGCGCATCTGGAGGAAAATTGTGCCGCGGCGCAGATCACCCTCAGTGACGATGACTATGCACGCTTGCTGGATCTTGCGGCATGATTGCAGCATCCGACCCCAGCCGCGGGACAACCGACATGTTGCTGATCCGACCGATCTTCCTGTTGACCACAGCGACGCGTTCATTCGTGGGCTGCACCGCTTTGGCTGCCCTTGAAATATTGATGGCCGCAAAGGGCCGGATGCATCCCGGCGACTGAGGTGCCTGTCCCGCGCATACCGCTGGCGCCTGCCCCGGTGCTGACCGACGCCGAGCGCATCGCACGCGGCGTCGCATTTTCGCAGGAGCTCGCACGCCGGCGCACCGTGCGTGACTTCGCCAGC
>JBKJMY010000228.1:0-4250 GCA_046596115.1 Arenimonas sp. | reverse complement strand
GCACATCGCAGCTGAAGCTGCTCCCACAAAGCTGTTCTACCGCGCATCGCAGCTGAAGCTGCTCCCACAAAGCTGTTCTGCCGCGCATCGCAGCTGAAGCTGCTCCCACAAAAGCCGATCCCACAAAAGCTGCTCCGGCCGCCCGCTCTGGAAAAATGGCGGATACTGGCGGCATGACGTCGCCAGTGCACCTGCACAAAGTATCCGCCGCGTTCGCCGCGGCCGCCAATATCGATAGCGCAGCCTACGACCGCGACTACGCCGCGTCGGTGGCCGACCCCGGCGCATTCTGGGGCCGGATCGGCAAGCGGATCGACTGGATCACGCCATATACGCTGGTCCGCGATGTCAGTTTCGACCTGGCCGACTTCCGCATCCGCTGGTTCGCCGACGGCGAGCTCAATGCAAGCGCGAACTGCCTGGATCGCCACCTCGACAGCCGCGGCGACAAGACCGCGATCATCTTCGAGCCCGATGACCCGTCGAAACCGGCGCAGCACATCAGCTATCGCGAGTTGCATGCGCGCGTATGCCGGCTCGCCAACGCGCTGCACAACCTGGGCATCCGACGCGGCGACCGCGTCACCATCTACCTGCCGATGATCCCTGCCGCCGCGGTGGCGATGCTTGCCTGCGCGCGCATCGGCGCGCCGCACTCGGTGGTGTTTGGCGGCTTTTCGCCCGACTCGATCGCCGGGCGCATCGCCGATAGCGGCAGCAAGCTGGTGATCACCGCCGATGAGGGACTGCGCGGCGGCAAGACGATCCCGCTGAAGGCCAACGTCGATGCCGCGCTCTCGCGTCCGGGCACCGATTCGGTCGAGACGGTGCTGGTGGTGCGCCATACCGGTGGCGCGGTGTCGATGCAGATGCCGCGCGATCGCTGGATCGAGGCCGTGGTCGAGGGCCAGCCGGATGATTTCGCGCCGGTCGCGATGGGCGCCGAGGATCCATTGTTCCTGCTCTATACCTCGGGCAGCACCGGGCAACCCAAGGGCGTGCTGCATACCACTGGCGGCTACATGGTGTATGCCAGCTACACGCATGAATGCGTGTTCGACCTGCGCGAGGACGATATCTACTGGTGCACCGCCGATGTCGGCTGGATCACCGGGCACAGCTACACCGTGTATGGCCCGCTGGCCAACGGCGCGACCGTGCTGATGTTCGAAGGCGTGCCGAACTATCCAGACGCCAGTCGTTTCTGGAAGGTGGTGGACAAGCACCAGGTGACAATCTTCTACACCGCGCCCACCGCCATTCGCGCGCTGATGCGCGAGGGCGATGCGCCGGTTGCCAAGACATCACGCAGGTCGCTGCGCCTGCTCGGCACGGTCGGCGAGCCGATCAATCCCGAGGCATGGGAGTGGTATTGGCGCGTGATCGGCGACAGCCGCTGCCCGATCGTGGATACCTGGTGGCAGACCGAAACAGGCGGCATTGCGATCACGCCCTTGCCTGGCGCGCATGTCGAAAAGCCCGGCTCGGCGATGCGCCCGTTCTTCGGTATCCGTCCGGCGCTGATGGATGCCAACGGTGCAATGCTCGAAGGCGCGGCCGAGGGCAACCTGGTGCTGCTGGATTCCTGGCCGGGCCAGATGCGCACGGTGTACGGCGACCATCCGCGTTTCATCGACACCTATTTCAAGGCCTATCCGGGCACGTATTTCACTGGCGACGGTTGCCGCCGTGATGACGATGGCGATTACTGGATCACCGGCCGCGTGGATGATGTGATCAACGTGTCGGGACATCGGATGGGCACGGCTGAAGTCGAGAGCGCGCTGGTGTCGCACCACGCGGTGGCAGAGGCGGCCGTGGTCGGCGCGCCGCACGATATCAAGGGCCAGGGCATCTACGCGTTTGTCACGTTGAAGTCGGGCATCGTGCCTTCCGATGCGCTGCGCAAGGAACTCATCGCGCAGGTACGCACCGAGATCGGCCCGATCGCCTCGCCCGACTGGTTGCAGTGGGCGCCCGGCCTGCCGAAGACGCGCTCCGGGAAAATCATGCGCCGCATCTTGCGCAAGATCGCCGAGAACAAGCCGCACGAGCTGGGCGATATTTCCACGCTCGCCGATCCGGCCGTGGTCGCGGCGCTGGTGGACGAGCGCCTGGTGCGCTGATGTCCCGCGTCCTGCGCGGGATGTCGCAGTGCGGGCTGGCATCCGGCTAACTGCCATCCGGCCAACCGCCAACAGGCTAGCCGGCGCGAGGCGCCGGACCAAACACCAGCGCGCCGAAGGCCGCAGCAAACAATGCAGGGACTGCGGCCGCCGCGAGCAGCCCCGAGGCCGGCACAGGCGCCGAGAGCGCGACTTTGCCAACGGCCATGGCGAGCACGGCAAAGTGCAGGAAATTCCCCAGTGCCACCGGCCGGCCGTAGATGCCGCCGAACGGCGCTCCGCGCGCATGCCAGTCGAGCAGCGCGAAGCCGAGCCAGGCCGCGCCCAGCGCCTGCACAACCAGGACCAGGCCCGGCAACACCGGGGTCTTGATCAGCACGAGCAGTTCCTGCGGGGCGAAACTGCAGGCCAGGCCGAGCAGGGCCAGTAATGCAGCGGTGGCGGACATCAGGTAGCGAGAGTTCATGGCAGCTCCAGGCGCGGCGAACGCCGGCTATTGCAACACGGACGCGGGGTGCGCGCTTCATGACGCGCGTCGAACTGGGACTGGCTGGTCCGCGACCGGCATGTGCCGTGGTTACTGCGACCGGTGGACTGCAGCGCTTGGGGATGGGCATCGGCCCGAAACGAAAAAGCCCCGCGCGAGGCGGGGCTTTCCGGGGACGTGAGTCGCGGCGTAAGCCGCTCCCACATTGCTTCGCTGCCACATTATTTGATCTTGGCTTCCTTGTACGCCACGTGCTTGCGCACGACGGGATCGTACTTGAGGAATTCCATCTTGCCCGGCGTGGTCTTCTTGTTCTTGTCGGTGGTGTAGAAATGGCCGGTGCCGGCGGTCGAAATGAGGCGGATCTTGTCGCGCTTGGAAGACATGTCGGTTCCTTAGAACTTTTCGCCGCGAGCACGAAGCTCGGCGAGGACGGAGTCGATGCCACGCTTGTCGATCGTGCGCAGGCCGTGGGACGAAACGCGCATCTTGATCCAGCGGTTTTCGCTGGCGACCCAGAAGCGACGCTCGTGGATGTTGGGGTGGAACTTGCGGCGGGTGGCGTTGTTGGCGTGCGAGACGTTGTTGCCGCTCTGCACGCTCTTGCCGGTCACTTGGCAAATACGGCTCATATGGACCTCGACTGTCGTTGGCATCACCCATGGCCCGGGCGAAATCGGCCCCGCCGGTTCGGCTTTCGGCCGATGGCACGCGATACGGAAAAGGAACAACCAGCGCTGCGGGATCGGGGGCGGAATCGCGTTTCCGGGGACCCAGGCGGACGGCAGTCCACAGCGAGCCGCGAAGTTTACCCGAAAACCCGGGTCAGAGTCGACTTTTGGCGCTGGCAGCTCTGCAGGTCGGCCTCGTTGCCGCGGCCAAAAGTCGACTCTGACCCGGGTTTTCGGCCCGGGTTTTCTTTCAGTGGCTGGCCTTGTCGCGATTCCAGCCCCGATGCTTGACGTCCAGCGACAGGCTGTACAGCGCGGTGAAGGCCGGAAACAGGTTCTGCAGCACGCCCACCGAGTCCTGCTTGGACGAGAACAGGAAGTAGCTCAGGGTCATCAGGCTGCCGACCACGCTCATGTACCAGAACACCCGCGGGATCACCGGCTTGCCGGCCCGCCGGGAGGCGACGAACTGGACCACCCAGCGGCCGCCAAACATCAGCGCCCCGGTGTAGCCGATGAGCTTCCACAAGGTGACGTGCAGGCCCAGGAAGCTGAGGGCGGCAATGTGCTCGTTCACGGCGCGTGCGTCTCACCAGGGATTGAGCCAGGCCCGCGCGCGGCCACTTCGTCGGCGCGGGAGAGCTTGCTGCGCTTGATCAGCCAGCCCACGCCGCGCAGGTCGGCCAGGCCGACCCAGGCGCGGCTGAGGTTGTTGTACTTGGACACGCCCGTGGAGCGCTCGCGGTGGTTCACCGGCACGCTGACGCTGGCATAGCCCGCGCGCCGGACCAGAGCCGGCAGGTAACGGTGCATGTGGTCAAAGTAGGGCAGGTCCAGGAACAGTTCGCGCTCGAACAGCTTGATGCCGCAGCCGGTGTCCGGAGTCTCGTCCTTCAAAAGGCGCGAGCGGATTGCGTTGGCGATCTTCGAAGCCCAGCGCTTGCTGCCGCTGTCGCGGCGATTGAC
>JBKJMY010000251.1:0-3655 GCA_046596115.1 Arenimonas sp. | reverse complement strand
CCAGGTAGAACGGGTGCGGCGCCTTCGGCCCGCGGCGCGGGTCGAACAACTGGTCCAGGCTGGCCACCGAGTTGTCGTGCAGGAACACCGGCTTGCGCGCCAGGTCCAGCAGCAGCGGCAGGGCGATGCCGCGGATGTCGCCGCGGCCGCTGGCGTTCACCACGGCCATCTTGTCGTCGAAGATCGACGACGGCGTGTTGAGAATCGGGTTGAACGGCGGCATCCGGTCAGCCAGCTTCACCGGTGCATCGCCCGGGAAGATGCGTTTCATCGCCACCATGAAACCGGGCACGGGTCGCGACTGGTCGACGTTGTGGCAACCAGTGCAGCCGGCGCTGCGGAACGTCTCGCGGCCGCGTTGCATGGAGGCAGTGTCCGCAGCGGCGCCGGCGGGCGCGGGCAGCGCGACGAGATAGGCGTTCATGTCGAGCAGTTTGCTGTCGTCGTCCACGCGCAGGCCGAGCGGATTGGCTTCCTCGCCCGGCTTGCCCTGTGCGTGGGCCTTGACGTACGGATAGCCCTTCACGCCGGTTTCCGCGAGGATCTTCACGTAGTCATCGGCAATTTCGTCGCCGGCGGCGCCGCCGAGCGTGTGCAGGAAGGCGCGGCCGCCCGGCGTGGTCAGCTCAGTCAGGTCAAACAGCGAGGTGTAGACCAGGTTGCCGAAATTATCGAGCTTCGCGATCAGGCCGTCGCTGCCGTACGGCGCCGCGAGGTCCTGCCGGAACAGCGGCGAGTTGTGCATCGGGTCGCCATTGCCATCGAAGGTGTCGTCGAACATGCCGACCGGGTAGAACTGCTTGTTCCGGAGGTAGGCATCCACTTCGGCCTCGGTGGAGTGCTCGTCTAGGCCGGTGGCCAGTCCCGCGCGTCCCAGGGTTTGGCCATGGTTCGCGGCCAGCTTGAGTTGGAGGCTCGGATAAAGCGCGCGCGAATTGGCCGCGACCGCGAAGATGGTGGCGACGTCCAGCACATGGTTTGCCGGCCCGTCGATGCGATGGCCGATCGAACCGCCGCCTGCCGCCGAGAAGGCCGCGCCGTCGGTGACGGTGTGGCAGAGCGCGCAACTTACGCCCACCTTGTCGCCATGCAGCGCGTCCATCTTGCCGTCGTGGTTGCTGTCCTTGATCGGCATGCCGATCACCGCGTTGGCGTTGATCAGCGCGACCAAGACGTTCGGGTCGTTCAGCAGGGCCGACGTGCGGCCACTGGGATCTGCGCGAAGCTGCGCGGTGAGCGTCTTCTGGGTGGCGGCGTCGATTGCATCCAGATCGACCTGCACGCCCAGCTTCAGCGCCTGCATCGGAGTGACCTTGGCGGCGACCAGACCCTGGGGCAGGCGCACCGCATCGGTCCAGAAGCCCTCGTTGCCGAAAGTCTCAAAACGGAACACATCGCGACCGGCGCGCGCGTTGCCGTCTTGGCGCGGGAAGCGAGGACCCTGGTCGGCCGGACCGTCCGATGCGCTGCCCGACATGGGCATGGCGCCCGGGTGCAGGGGGTGGGCGGACGCGGTGGCCACTGGCGAGGGGTCGAAGGCGCAGCCGAGGGGAAGCAGCAGCAGGCTCGAGGCCAGTGCAACGCGCAGCGGGTAAAGGGTCATGGCATCCGTCCTTGGATGGGAAACGTGCACGCGCTCCTGCGTACCTTCCGACGATGCGCGGCGCCATGTGAAGCCGGGGTGAGGATGGTCCGGCCTGCGGCGGACGCCCGGCAGGCACAAAAAAAGCCCCGCCGGAGCGGGGCTTTTTTTGTTTGCAGCTGCCGATCAGAAACGCGTGAAGGCGTCGTGGTAGCGCACCATGTCTGCCACGGTATGGCCACTGCCGCTCTGGCAGTGGATGCCGTACGCACGCTGCGTGTTGGTACGCAGGCCGGTGCCGGTACCCTCGACTTCGATTGTGTAACGGCCATTGGCGCCGCTGTTGTAATCGGTCTTGTCGCCGAGGTAAACCTCGCCGAAGCCGATCACGCCGTCGCCGCCGGCGACGAGATTGCCGGACGCATCAAGAACGCGCATTTCCATCGAGTCATCAGCGGTCAGCCGCACCGAGGTAAGCGGGTCGACCAGTTCGCACTGGATGCGGTCAGGATGGCGGAAGTAGATCACGTGCGTATTGCTGAACAAGCCGCCCGGAAGGTCGAACTGACGCGGCGTGACCAGTCCCGAGAACAGCACGTCTTCGGAAGCAACCGAATTGCGGCTGACTTCGTCATCTTGCGCACCGATGCTGGAATACGGAGTACTGAAGCCCTCTTCCTGCTTGCCGATGCGGAAGTCCGCGCCGAAGCTGGTGTTGTCCTGGACCGTGCAGAAGGTCATCAACCCCGGCTCGCCGGTGCCAACTTCCTCGAATTCGGCGCGCACATTGTCATAGTCGCCGACAGCACCCACCGCCGAGAACACGTCAAGCAGGCGCGTCAGCGTGCCGGGAACCAAATTGGCCGTGGTGGTGGCTCCGATCTGGGTGCCGGTGCTGCTGTACAGCGTGTAGAACACCTGCGTGTTGACTGGTGTCGACGGGGGAGTCACGTCATTCAGGTTACCGATGAAACAGTTGGTCTGGAACGCCGGCGAGCCGCCGGAAGCGCTGGCCCTGCGCAGGCCGGTGACGGTCGAATCGGCCGATGTAAAGGTATGCGCCGGGAACGCTTCGACGCTGAATCCGTTGCCTTGGGGGTTGCTGATGCGCGAATAGCCGGCGTAGGGCAGGCTGTCGGCGCTCGCCTCGGCGGTATAGAGATAGCCGTAGACATTACCGGCCGGAATGCCGGGGCACAGCTCGCGCAGGCTGGTGAAGATGCGGTCGCTGTCGATCGCCACGCTGAAGGTGGGGCAGTCGGTGGGCGTGGTCGGCGTCACGCCGGTGCCCGGGAAGAAGCGCGCTGCAATCGACAGACCCTTCGCATTGTCCGGGTTGCGGAATGTGAAGCGCTGGGCGAACGATGCAGTCTCGACGACGACGGGGAACACCTGGATGGCGTGGTAACCGTCGGTTGACTGGGCGGATGCCCGGGGGGCGCACAGGCCCGTGCTGATGAGGATGGCGGCGGTAAGCGCCGACAAGCGTAGCGTGGTCATGGAAACTCTCCCTGTTGTGTTTTTGCGAATAAGGGACGCGCAGCGCCCCGACTCGCGGGTTCGGCGTTCCTGTCCGCACACCCGCCGCGGTTTTATGCGCCCGGAACCGTGTACCCGGCATGAAGAAAGAAAGCGGATGTTCATCACGCCGCAGACACGCTGGCGGTGCCTAGACTCCCCACGCCGACACCCATGCGTCCTGTCGCTGGGCACAAGCACGATCCGGGCTTTCGATTGCATCGCAGTCGTAGCCCTCCGATGCATCCGTCCAGTCGAAGGAATGACAAACATGCAACGCACAGTCCTCTCCACCGTCATCGCAGGCCTGCTCCTTGGCCTGTCCAGCGCAGCCACTGCTTCCAGCCATCGCGAAGCCCCGCTGATCACCGAAACCCCGAAAGTCGACGGCACCGACTTCTACATGTTCCGCAGCTACGAAGCTGGCCGCGAGGGCTACGTCACCTTCATCGCCAACTACGTCCCGCTGCAGGATGCGTACGGCGGCCCGAACTACTTTGCGCTCGACCCGGACGCCGTGTACGCGATCAACATCGACAACAATGGCGATGCCAT
>JBKJMY010000165.1:0-3715 GCA_046596115.1 Arenimonas sp. | reverse complement strand
GCACTGGGGCAGGACTCGCATGCCTACGGGCGCATCCGCGTCTGGGGCTCGATCGGCTTCCTGCTGGTTGCCGCCAGCTATGGCGTGCTGCTTGACCGGTTCGGCGACCGATCTTTTCCCTGGCTGTGCCTGCCCCTGTTCGCCGCGCTGGCCATCGCCGCCTGGCAGCACCGTCGGGCGACACCTGCCGCGCCAGCGCCTAGCCTGGAAGACGCCGGGCACCTGTGGAAGCGGCCGGGCGTGCGCCGATTCCTGCTGGTTGCATTGCTGATGCAGTGTGGCTTCGGTGCGTTCTACGTGTTCTACACGCTGCACCTGCAGGCCAATGGCCAACAGGGCGTCGCGGTGGGGGCGCTGTGGGCGACCGGCGTGCTGGTTGAAATCGCGTTGTTCTGGCAGGCGCCGCGATTGATCGGTCGCTTCGGCGCACCGGTCCTGATCTCGTTCTGCCTGGCGGTGACGGTGCTGCGCTGGATCGTGACGGCGCTGTTTGCCGACAATCTGCCGGTGATGTTTGCCGCCGCGACGCTGCATGCTTTCAGCTTTGCGGTATTCCATGCCTGCTGCATGCGCCGGATGACGGAGTTCTTTCCGGGCAAGCGTGCGGCATCGGGCCAGGCCCTGCTGTATGGATTCAGCTCAGGCGTTGGCGGCGTGCTCGGTGCTGGCCTGTCGGCCTGGATGTGGGACCTCGGCGGCGGACGCGCCGCCTTCCTGGCCGGCGCGGCGGTCACCGCGCTGGCCTGGGTCATCCATGCCATGCGGCGCCAGCTTCCCGCGACAAGCCCGGCCTAGCCGGGCACGCACCGATGTACGCACCGATGCACGCGCCGATGCGGGCGACTAGAGTCCCAACTGCCGATTCAGCGCGCCGCTGTCATACACGACCGCCTGATAGGTGATCTTGCCGTTGCGGACACGCATGAAACTCATGCCCTTGAGCTGGATTTTCTGCCCGGTCGCACGCACGCCGCCCCAGGTGCCGGTATGGGTGCCAGTGAGCGTCCACTCGAACGCCACGCCCGCGGGCCCGACGATCGGATCGCTGCGCACTTCCCAGTGCAGGTTGGGGACGCCGCGCATGAAAACCCCGATCGCGTTTTCCTCGATCGCCGGCCGACCACGTTGCACGCCAGCGAAGGCGGAATCGAAATACTCGCCCTGTTCGTCGAAGAACCCAGCGGCACGCGCGATATCGTGCGCATTCCATGCATCAAGATACGCGCGAAGCAAGGCCAGTTGGCTGCCAGCCGCGGCAACACCCGGTGCAGCGGGTTCGCCCGGAACCCCGGCCTTGGCGACCTGCGTCGTCGGTGGCTGCGGTATCGCCGTCGCCTCGGCTGCCGGCGCCGATGGCTTGCTGCATCCGGCCACAAACAGACCGCATGCGACCGCGGCGCAAGCGATGCGCTTCCAGTTGACCATTGTCCTGCCGATCGCCATCGCCGCCTCCACTCAGTGCCTGATCATGATGTGGCGGATGCAAGTGTAGTCCTCCAGGCCGTATTGCGACATGTCCTTGCCCCAGCCGCTCTGCTTCTGCCCGCCATGCGGCATTTCGCTGCACAGCATGAAATGCGTATTGACCCAGGTACAACCGTACTGTAATTCCGCGCTGACCCGCATGGCTTTGCCGATGTCCGACGTCCACACCGACGAGGCAAGGCCGTAATCGCTGTCGTTGGCAAAGGCAATCGCCTGGTCCACATCGCTGAAGCGCGTCACCGAGACCACCGGGCCAAAGACTTCACGGCGCACGATCTCGTCGGTTTGGGTCGCGCCGGCGATGACGGTGGGCTCGTAGAAGAAGCCGCCGCCGCTGCCGGCACGTCCACCCGTAACGACCTCGATGTGCCGGATTTCGCGCGCGCGATCGACGAACCCGGCGACGCGGTCCCGGTGCGCCGACGACACCAGCGGTCCAAGCTCGACGCCCTCCTCGTCCTGGGTGCCGCTTTGCAAGGAAGATACCGCCAACGCCAGGTCGGCCACGACGTTCTCGTAGCTCTTGTCCTGCACATACAGGCGCGACGCCGCCGTGCAGTCCTGTCCCGCGTTGTAGTAGCCGAAGCTGCGCACGCTTTCGACCACCGCGGCCAGGTCGGCATCGTCGAACACGATCACCGGCGCCTTGCCGCCCAGTTCAAGGTGGGTGCGCTTGAGGCTGCGCGCCGCGACCTCGAGCATCTTGCGGCCGGTGGCGATCGACCCGGTCAGCGAAATCATCCGCACCGGGTCGGCATTGACCAGGGCCTCTCCGACGGTTGGGCCGCGGCCGAACACGACATTGGCGACGCCCTTGGGCAGCAGGTCGCCGATCAGTTCGAAGAAACGCAGCGTGGTCAGCGGAGTGAGTTCCGACGGCTTGAGAACCAGCGTGTTTCCCGCAGCCAGGGCCGGCGCCATCTTCCATGCCGCCATCATCAGCGGATAGTTCCAGGGCGTGATTTGTGCGATCACGCCGATGGGATCGCGGCGGATCATGGAGGTGAATCCGGGCAGGTATTCCGCAGCCGCAGAACCGCCCAGGCAGCGTGCCGCGCCGGCGAAGAAGCGGAACACATCGGCGACCCCGGGAATTTCATCGTTCAACGCGGCCAGGTAAGGCTTGCCGCAATTGTTCGACTCCAGGCGCGCCAACTCGGCGGCGTTGTGCTCCACGCAGTCGGCAATCTGCAGCAGGATGGCGGCGCGATCCTTGGGCGTGGTTCGTGACCAGGCCGGTAACGCGCGATCCGCGGCAGATACCGCTGCCGCAACCATCTCCGGGCTGGCTTCGGGAATCTCTACCAGCACCTGGCCTGTGGCCGGGTTGTAAACGGGCCATCGCGCCCCGCTGCCCGCATGCAACTGTCCGTCTATCAGCATCCTGGTCTGCATGGCTTCACCTCGTCCGGTCGATGGAATTATTTGCCGTCGCCCGCGACGGCCTCGCCGCGTCGTCCCAGCGCATAAGCGCCCAGGATCGGCAGCATGGTCAACAGCATCACCGCCATCGCCACCACATTGGTGATCGGCGTATCGCGCGGCTTGCCCAACTGGTTCAACAGCCAGATCGGCAGCGTACGCTGGGTGCCGGCGGTAAACGTGGTGACGATGATCTCGTCGAAACTCAGCGCGAAAGCCAGCATGCCGCCAGCCAGCAGCGCGGTGGCGATGCCGGGCAACACGACGTAGCGAAAGGTCTGGAAAGGATCCGCACCCAGGTCCATCGATGCCTCCACCAGGGAGCGCGAACTGCGGCGGAACCGCGCAACCACATTGTTGTAAACCACCACGATGCAGAACGTCGCATGCCCGGCCACGATCGTCAGCACTCCGGACTCGATCCCCGCTGCGCGGAATGCGGACAGCAGCGCAATACCCGTGACGATGCCCGGCAAGGCGATCGGCAGGATGAAACCGAGGGTGACCAGTTCGCGTCCGAAAAATTTGCGCCGGTGCAATGCCGCCGCCGCAAGCGTGCCCAGCACCAGGGCGATCAGCGTGGACAGGCTGGCGATCCGCAGTGACAGGCCGATCGCATCGCGCACGTCCTGCCGCGCCCAGGCCTGTCCGAACCACTGCAGGGTAAAGCCCTGCAGCGGAAAGCTGAAGGCACTGCGCTCGGTATTGAAGGCATACATCACGATCACCAGGACCGGGAAATGCATGAAGGCCAGCCCGCCCCATGCTGCGATGCGCAGCGGGATGCTGGCCCCGCCGGCGTGCTCAG
>JBKJMY010000062.1:0-3768 GCA_046596115.1 Arenimonas sp. | reverse complement strand
GCCTCGCTGGCGCGCGGCCGCTCGCGATCCAGGATGCGCACGGCGGCAGCGGAATAGACCGGGCAGTTACGGCAATGCACGTACGCGGCAAGGCGTTCGCAGCTGCCATCGCCATGCACGCCGATGCGATTCCAGCAGTCGTCAATCACCATCGCCACCTCGGGCGCCGCTTCATGCGCCACTTCATGCGCCGCTTCATGCGCGGATTCGGGCACGGATTCATGCGCAGATTCATGCGCGGATTCGGGCACGGAATCGGGCGCGGATTCGGGCGCGTTCACGAAGCGGCATCCGCGTCGTCGAGGCGACGCAGGCGCTTGCGCAGCAGGTGCGCGCCGTGTGCGTCACCCTGGCGCTCGAGCAGCAAGGCGAGATGGGCCAGCGATTCGCCATGCCTGGGCTCCAGGTACAGGGCCTTTCGGAACAGCATCGCTGCGGCCGCCTTGTCGCCGGCGGCATCGCGGATCAGGCCAAGCAGGCAATAGGCATCGGCCGAGCCGCCGGATTCGCGCAGGTATTGTTCGCAAGCCGCAGCAGCTTCCGCGAGCCGCCCCTGGTCAGCCAGTGCCTGGCTGGTGGACAGGGAAAGACTGCGCACATCCGACCCGGACAGTCGCGGCGGCGCGCTATCCAATGCCGGACGCCGGGCGGCGTGGCTCGCCGCGCGCGATGCGGCTCCCGGCGCGGCCGGTGCCATCCGCGCGGCGGCACGCGCGGCGGGCTGCCCGAGCACAGCAGGCATCAGGCGGCGGAAGGCAAACGCCATCGACCGCTGCGCCGAGGCAAGTTTCTGCCGCGGCAGCAGGCCGGTTTCCGACGGGCCAACGAACAGCGCACCGTCCGGCCCGAGCAAGCGCAGCAGGTCGATGCTGAAATAGATCAGCACATTGCGGCAGAACACGAGGTCATACTGGCCCGATCCCGGCAGCAAGTCGGGTGCAAACAGATTGCCCTGCAGGAAGCCGACGCAATCACGCACCACATCGGATGGCTGCCAGCGGCCATCACCGCCGCGGAAATGGCGGTCGCGGAAACCAAGCTCGGCGCTGCGAAACGAGTTCTGTCCGTACAGCGCCAGCCGCGCGGCGTCGATCGCGGCGTGGCTGATGTCCACCGCGTCGATGCGGAAGCGTTTCGGGTCCACGCCGGCTTCGAGCAATGCAATCGCCATCGAGTACGGCTCTTCGCCGCTCGAGCAGGGCAGGCTGAGCAGCCGCAACGTGCGCTGCGGATCATCGGCGAGCATGACGCGGGCGACGTCGGCGAGCACGGTGAAGGCCTCGCGATCGCGGAAGAACCAGGTTTCCGGCACCACCACCGCCTCGACCAGCGCCTGGCGCTCCGCCGGATCCGCACTGGCGCGCAGGTAATAGGCGTGGATGTCGTCCAGGCCGCTGGCGCGCTGGCGCTGCTGCACCGCACGCGTCACCGCGCTTGGCCCAAGTGAACTGGCATCCAGGCCCATGGCATCCCTGAGCAGGGCTTCGATGTCGGGCGCGGACATCAGGCCGGCTCCGGTTGCTCGAACAGCAACGCCTGCAGGTCGTCATCGAGCAACTGCCCAAGCTCGATCCACTGCAGCATGCCGCGGCTGTCGCTGGCGACCGGGCCCAACCAGGGCGCATCGGCGAGCACGACACCGGTGGAATGGAATTCGGACCGATCGCGCTGCACGGTGTCGGTGACCCGCTCGGCCAGCAGGCCAAGCAGGCGCGTGCCACCACGGGGATCGGGATAGTCCACCAGGATGATGCGCGTGCTCAGCCGCGAGGCTGCTGGCTGGCCCGTGCCGAGCACACCAAGGTCGAGCAGCGGCACGCTCGCGCCGTGGTAATCGAACAGGCCGGCCACGCAGGCCGGCGCGCGCGGAATGCGCTTGGCCGTGATCGGCGGCAGCACCTCGACCACCTGCCGGGTGTCGATGGCATAGCGGTCGCGACCAAGCTGGAAGAGCAAGAGCAGCATCTCAGCCGGTCTGTCCTGCGGCCAAGGCCCGCAGATGGCAGGCGCGCGGCATCAGTTGGCCAGCTTGAACCGGGACACGCCTTCGCGTAGCCCGGTGGCCGATTGATGCAGGCCATCGATGGCCTGGGTCGACTGGCGCAGCGATTCCACCGTCTGCAGCGCCGCCTCGCTCAGTTGCGACAAGGCCTGGGTAATCTGTTCGGCACCCGTGGCCTGTGCGCGCATGCCTTCGCTGGCGGCTTCGCAACGCGGCGCCATCTGTTGCACCTGGTGGATGATCTGCGACAACTGCGCGCCAACCTGCGACACCTCGACCATGCCGCGGCGCACTTCCTCGCTGAACTTGTCCATGCCCATCACGCCGGCCGACACTGCACTCTGGATTTCCTTGACCATCTGCTCGATGTCGTAGGTGGCGACAGCCGTCTGATCGGCAAGCCGACGGATCTCGGTGGCCACCACGCTGAAGCCACGGCCGTATTCGCCGGCTTTTTCCGCCTCGATGGCGGCGTTGAGCGAGAGCAGGTTGGTCTGGTCGGCCACCCGGGTGATCGTGGTGACCACCTGGGTGATGTTGCCGGCTTTTTCGTTGAGCACCGCGAGCTTGGCGTTGATCGAGCCGGTGGCGTCCATCACCCGCTGCATGGTTTCTTCCATCTGGACCAGCCCGACCTGGCCGGAGCCAGCCAACGTCGCCGACTGGTCGGCCGCGCCTGCGACCTCGGTCATCGTGCGCACCAGTTCCTTGGAGGTGGCGGAGATCTCCTTGGAAGTTGCGCCGATCTGGGTCGTGGTGGCGGCGATTTCGCTGGCGGTCGAGTGCTGCTCGCGCGCGGTGGCGGAAATCTGCGTCGCCGAGGTGTTCACCTGGATACCCGACTTGTGCACTTCGCTGACCAGCGCGGACAGGTGCAAGACCATGTCCTGCAGCGCATTGCCCATGTCGTCGTTCCCGGAGTGCGGCTTGATCGTTCCGGTCAGGTCGCCGCTGGCGATGTCCTGCACCAGCAACACCTGATCGCGCAGTGAAGTGATCATGCGTCCGAAGGCGCGCGACAGGCTGCCGATTTCGTCGCGGCGCTCCGAGGAAATGGTGTCCACGTTGAGGTTGCCGACCGCGATCTGGTCGGCGACGCGCACCGCCTGTCGCAAGGGCTCGGTGATGTCGCGGACGATGTACAAACCGAACGCCAGGACCAACAGGATTCCGAGGGTGGTCCAGCCGAGGATCTCCCAGAACTGGCGCTCATAGTGGCTGACGCGATGTTCAAGCAGGAGCTGCAGTTCGCGCGCCGCCGACGCATGCAATGCCGACACCGAACCACTCACCGGCAAGCCCGCGCGGGCTGCGTCGTCATACTGCCCGGCCACCAGAAAGGCAATGAAATCGCGGGTCTGGCGGACTTCGGTGCTGACCGCCTTGGCACGCTCCTGCAAGGGCCCGCGCAAGGCCTCGTTGAAGGTGATGGCTTTGGATATAGCACTGTCGAGTCGCCCGCCACTGGCTTCGGCCAGTGAATCCAGGCCGCGCATCCGCTCGATCTGCTCGGGCGTTGCGACGCCGGCCGACAGCACGTCGGCACCGAGTAGTTGCGTCCGCGCAAGCACTTCGGACAACTCCGGGCCCCGGCTCAGCAGTGCCCTGATCAGGTAGGAGGCATCGCCGTCCGGGTCCAGGGTCAACCGGGAACGGTCGCCGACATCACCGACGAGGGTCACGACTTCGCGAATGAGCTCGCCATGCTCGCGCTGGCTGGCGGCGGCAGGTTGGCGGCCGGTATCGACGGCGAGGTCAGCGGCGCG
>JBKJMY010000217.1:0-10382 GCA_046596115.1 Arenimonas sp. | reverse complement strand
GGGTGGCCGCCCGGCGGGTATTGGTTTCCGTGCAGACGATGGCACCGTCACCGGCAGTCACGGTCAGCACGTTGCTGGAGGACAGGGGCGTGGTGTTGCCCGTGCAGGCCAGCGACGAGGTGTAGTTCGCGGACGAACCGGTGGTGAAGGACTCGGAGATCGTGATCGCCTCGCCAGCGAACACATTCACCGGGGCCCCGGCGTCAGTTTCGCTGGGCGTGCCGGCGATCGACGCCAAGTTGGCGTTGTTAGCCGCGCCGGTGGTGGTCACCGATACTGCGTCATTGACGACTGCATTGACCCAGGTCTTGCGGACCGTCAGCGTCGCGCCGATGCGGGCATTGGTGTAACCACAGCTGATCGCCGTGTCGGTTGGGTTGATGGTCAGCGAGCTGCCAGCTAGAGCCGTGCCATTGCCCGAGCAGGCCAGTGACGAGGTGTAGTTGGCTTGCGACCCGGTGGTGAAGGCTTCGCTGAAGGCAATCGCTTCGCCGGCGAACACCTGGTAAGCGGTGCCAGTGTCGACTTCGGTGGCCGTGTTGGCGATCGATGCCAGCGAATGCGCACCCGACTCGGTCGAGTTGCCGTTGACCGTTACCGCATCGTTCACCGCCGCGTTGGTCCAGCTCTTGGTCAGGACCAAGGTAGCTGACTTGCGTGAGTTGGTCTCGGTGCAGACAATCGCACCTGGCGACGCGCCGATTGTCAGCACGTTGTCGACCAGGAAGGAGCTTTCGTTCAGGCCCGTGCAGGTCAGCGCCTGGTTGTAGTTGACGCCGGCACCCGCTCCGATCAACTCGGAGATGGTGATGACTTCACCTGCCGACACCGCGAACTGGCCGCTGGTATCCGTCTCGCCCGCAGTATTGGCGGTCGAGCTCAGGCTGGCCGGATTGGCGCCGCCTGTGCCGGTCACCGAGGCCGTGTCACCGACGTGCGCATTCACCCAGGTCTTGGCGAGGGTCAGCGTGCCGGCGGCGCGGGTGTTGGTGAAGGTACAGGTGATGTTGCCGGGCGACGCACCAACGGTCAGCACGTTGTTGTTGAGCGTGCCGCCCGAGCAGGCCAGGGCCTGTACATAGTTGCCGCCGTTGCCACCACCGATCAGTTCGGAGAGCGTGATCTGCTCGCCGGCCGAGACCGTGACGGGCGAGCCCGTATCGGTTTCATTGGCGGCGCCCGCGACGGAACTCAGGGTCGCAGTGTTGGCACCGCCGGTGCCGTTGAGGGCTGCCGTTTCGCCAATGCTCGCATTGACCCAGGTCTTGGCGAGGGTGAGCGAACCGCTGGCGCGGGTATTGGTAAAGCTGCAGGTGATCGCCGTGTCGGCCGCGTTGACGGTCAGCACATTTGCAGCAGGTCCAGAAAGGACCGTTGCATTGCCACTGCAGCTCGGGCCAGAGGACGTGTAGTTGGCCTGATCGGCGCTGTTGAACACTTCCGCCAGGGTGATCTGCTCGCCGACGAACACGTTGGTGGCCGATCCGGTGGTGGTCTGGTTGCCGCCGGTCGCAACCGAGTTCAGCGACAGCACATTGATCGCGCCGCTGCCGTTGACAGTGACATCGCTGCCAGCCGAAGCGTTGACCCAGTTCTTGGCCAGGGTCAGCGTGGCACCCTTGCGCGAATTGGTCTCGGTGCAAATGATGTTGGTGTCGCCAGCGGTTACCGTCAGCTGCGCGCCGCTGACCGGCGTTCCATTGCCGGTGCAGGCGAGACTGCTGTTGTAGGTGTTCGGATCGCCGGTCGTGAAGCTCTCGCCGATGATGATCTGCTCGCCGGCAAACACCTGGATGGGCGTGAGGGCGGTGTCGATCTCGTTGGGCGTGTTGGCGACCGACGAAAGCGAAGCCTGGTTGATGCCGCCGACGGTGGACACCGTCACAGCATCATTGACCTGGGCGTTCACCCAGGACTTGCGGATGGTGAGATTCACCGGCGAGCGCGCATTGGTGTAGGTGCAGGTGATCGCCGTATCGGCCGGGTTGACGGTCAGGACGCTGCCGGTGGCGAGCGCGGTGCCATTACCCGTGCAGGCCAGGCTGGTTGCGTAGTCCCCTGGCAGACCGACAGTGAACAGCTCGGAGAAGGTCAGCGCCTCACCCGCAAACACCGTATAGGTGGCCGGGTCGGTTTGCGTCTGGGTCGGCGCCGTCGACGCGGTCGAGAAATTGACGTTGTTGGTGCCGCCGGTGGTGGAGATCGTCACCGCGTCACCGGTCACCGCGTTGGACCATGCTTTGGCGACAGCCAGCGTTGCCGACTTTCGGGTATTGGTCCACGTGCAGGAGATGGCGGTGTCGGACGGGCTCACCGTCAACGTATATGTGCCGCCGCTGTTGGCGGTCGTGGGCTTGGCGCCGCAGGACAGGGACGAGGTGTAATTCACGCCGGCACCGGCGCCGATGGTTTCGGCGAGGGTGATGACATTGCCGTTGGTGACGATGATCGGGGTCGCGGAATCAACTTCGGTTCCGACGTCCACCGTCGACACGTAATTCAGGTTGGCGGTGGCGCCCGTCGTGGTCAGCGTGGCGGTATCGCCGATCTTGCCGTTGACCCAGCTCTTGGACACGCTGAGCGGCACGCCCTTGGTGTTGTTGATGACGCAGGCCACCGCGGGGTGCGCGAGGTCAAGCGAGGCAGTAAAGGTGCGATTGGTCCCGTCAATAATGACGGAGGAGCCGACCGGTGCGCCGAGGTAGTCCACGCAGGTGATGATGGCGGCGCTGTTCCAGCCGACCGTGCTGGCTTCGGTGACGGTGATGGTCTTGGTGGTGGTGTTGACCACGGTTTCGATGCGATGGGTCTGGCCGTCCGAGAGTTGGAACGTGCCGTCGGTGATGGGGTCGAAGGGAGCGGTGCCGGTCGTGGTGAAGTTGAACAGTGTCGGGTCAAGGTCCGGAACTGTCTGCTTGGTGATGTCCACGTAGCCCTGGAGGTTGACGCCCGCGATGCTGCCCACGCCCGCGTTGCACTTGGACTTGGTGCCGGGAACCACGACGTCGGGGCCGGTGCAGACGTTGCCCGTACTCTGCCAGTAGCTGAGTGTGTAGGGCAGCAACAGCTTGCCGTAGGTGGTCGTGTTGGTCGGATCAGTGCCGAACACACAGGCCACCTTGACCGAGGTGGCATCAAGAAAAGCGTCGCCGCTCGCGGCGAAATCGCCGCAGGTGTCGCCATCGCTATTCTGGAAGGGAGTCGGGGTCGTCGGGAACGTTGCGACCGAACACAGGCCCGTACTGACCTGCTGGGGGTCGTTGCCGTTCTGGCCGACGAAGAAGCCCGCGTCGTAGCGAACGGCATTGGAGCCGAGCAGGTGGACCAGGATGTCGACTTGGGCGCTGCCGCCGATGGTGCAGGTCGGCAGGGTGCCGGTTGCTTCCTGGACGACGGCCTGGACGGTGAACTCGCCAGCCGTGCAGTTAAGGCTGCTGCCGAAGCGGGTGCCCGCGCAGGTGGTGTCCTGCAGGGCCGCGCTGGTGCCGACCGGTTGGGCAGCCACCGGGAGGGCCCAGAACAGCGCCGACACAAGGAATGCGGAAAGCACGCGCCGGCCGTTTCTGGCCAGGGTGCGGATGCGCGCCGGCGAACGCCCGGCGACAGTCGCCTGGATGGATCCATCTTTCAAATGCATTTCCGTTTCCCTTGTTGACGGAAGAAAGACCGGGCGAAACCAACCCCTTGGTTTCGCCAGGCTTGGGCATACGCCCCGTGTACCTGGTACAGCCATTCCCAGCTTTACAGCGGGCAAAACATACCGAGCGCGTGAAGTCTGTGTCAAGCACCACACTTTTCGACCCCACCGAACGGCGGCGCCGGCCAAATCTGTCGCCTGGCTCGCCATTCCCAGCAAGTCACGCGGAACGTGGGGCAAACCGGCCATCCCGCCTTCGTCGCGATGACGTTGCCCTGCCCGCACCCCGGGTCCGGACTTCGGCTCTTGCTCGGCAATTGCCCGTTCTGGCTGCCGATGTCACTGCCCCTGCGCGTCACAACATGACCACGTACCCCGCCCTACCCGTGCTGGGCCACCCGATTCGGGCGCTTCCCGATCGCGCCCGACAGCCAAAAAAAGAACCCCGGCCGAAGCCGGGGTTCCAAGGGTGCCGCAGATGTCGTCGTGGCGATTACGGGGTGATCGTACCCTTCAGGCTGACGCCCGAGTAGGCCGCGTAGGCTCGCACGTTGACATAGTAGGTACCCGCAGTGGGCGCGTTGAACGTGCAGGTTTCGGCATTGCCGCTCGTGTACGGACGGCAGGTGTACGTGGCGGTGGTCGGCGCGGAGCCGAGGTTGACGTACAAGTCCGCATCACCGGTGCCGCCGGAGATCGCAAACACGACGCTGGTCTTTCCGGCCGGGACCACCAGGGTGTAGTTGGACGACACGCCGCCAGTCGCGACCGACGGCAATGCCACCGCAGTGCCGCTGCACAGCACCGTACCGCCGCAGCTGGGCGGAGCGGCAACCGTGACCGAAGCGGACTTGCTGTTGCTCAGGCCGCCGTTGTCGGTGACGGTCTCGGACACCGTGTAGGTGCCGGCCGCCGCGTAGGTGTGGCTCGGGCTGGTGGTGGTTGAGGTGCTGCCGTCACCGAAGTTCCAGGAGTGGCCGGTGATCGTGCTGTTGCCCTGCGGATCGGTCGAGGTATCGGTGAACGTGGCGGTGAGGCCACTGACACTGCTGGTGAAGTTCGCCGTCGGTGCCGTATTGGACGCACCGGCGGTGTAGCTGCCGGTCAGGCTCACACCCGAGAACGTCGAGTACGCCTTGAGGTTGATGTAATACGTACCCGCCTGCGCCGTGGTGATGGTGCAGGTCTCGGCATTGCCCGACACGTAGGGACGGCAGTCATACACGGTGTCGGTCGGCGCGCTGCCGAACTTCACGTACATGTCCGCATCGCCCGTGCCGCCCGACATGACGAACTTCAGGCCGGTCGCGCCGGACGGAACCACCAGCGTGTACTTGGCATACGCGCCGGTCGCGGCGCCAATGCCGGTCACGGCCACGCCGTTGGCCAGCGCGGTCGTGCCACCGCCACCGCCACCGGTGCAGCTCACGCCGACCAGGGTGAAGGCCGCAGTCACGTCGGCCTTGGCATAGCCCAGGTCAGTGGCCGCCGTCTCGACGCCGCAGGCGCCGCTGATATACGTGGTACTTGGCGTCCAGTACAGCGCGTTGGCGCGGGCGAATACGCCGAACGCCTTCGGCGTGGTCCAGCCCGCCGTGGTGGCCAGCTTCCAGAACGCCTTGTTGTACACGCCCGAGCTGTAGTGCACATCCATCGTGCTGGTGTAGTTGGCGGCGTTGTCGATCGATTGGCCATCCTGCGGCGGGTTCGCCATGTAGCGCAGCGCGCCAGCGGCCTTGAACACTTCCGGGCCGACATTGAAGTCGTTGCTGCCCTTCCAGTAGAACTCGGTGGCTTCGCCGCCCATGTCCGAGAAGGCCTCGTTGATGCCGCCGGACTGGGCCGAATAGGTCAGGTTGGAATGCTGCTCGGTGAAGCCGTGCGAGACCTCATGGCCGGCCACGTCGACGCTGTCCAGCGGGTAGAACGTGCTGGCGCCGTCGCCGAAGCTCATCTGGGTCCCGTCCCAGAACGCGTTCTCGTAGGCGGTGCTGTAGTGCACTCGCATGATCAGCTGGAAATTCAGCGCGTTGTAGGTCGTGTACGCCGGATACATCTGGGTAATCACGCCGCCGAAGAAGTGCGCGTCGTTGATCGGCGCGTAGGCGCCGTTGATGGCCTTGGTGGTGTTGCGCGGGCAGGTGTAGGCCCAGGCGGTGCTGCCGGTGGTGCCGCCGTTGAGGTTGACCGACTTCACGCCTGCGTTGTTCATCGTGCAGGTGCTGCCGGACACGGCCACGTCGAGGTACCCGTACTTGCCGCCCGAGCCCCACTCGTACTGGCCGGTCTTGATGTTGCCGCCGGGGCCGGTGCCGGAGAGCGTGGTGGTCAGGCCATCCCAGGACTTGAGTACCTTGCCGCTGCGCGCATCGAGGATGACGAACGGACGGCTCGGCTCGCCGCCGGCGACGGTGTCGGCGAAGAAGTCGACGACCCACGCCAGGTGCGCGTGCTTGTCGTCACCGACATACACCATCTGCTCGGCGCGCTCGTTCTGCACGCGGCTGCTGGACTGCTTGTTGCCGAGCGCATGGCCCTTGGCCAGCGCCAGGGCACGGCTGCGGTCGAGGCCAGCTGCGGCGTTCGCCGGCAACTCGGCACCCAGGCCGGCAACCGCGCGACCGAACAGGTTCTTCACGTTGCCAGCCTTGTCTTCGCTGACCACCACGTGCTCGCCCCACACCGGGACGCCGCGGAAGGTCTGCTGGTAGCGGTAGTGCATCGTGCCGTCCTTGTCCTGGTTGCTGGCGAGCAGCTTCAGGGCGGAGTCGGCGTCCAGGCCGAGCAACTCGGCGTGGCGTGCGGCAGCCTGGGCGGGCATGCCCGACGTGGCCGAAGCCAGCTTGTACTGGCTGGTGAGCAGGGAAATATTCTGGTCGTGCAGGTCGGTACGGGTGGCGGCCTGGGCCGAGGCCATGGCCAGGGCCAGGGTCAGCGGCGAGAGCGCAAGCATTTGAAGCGTACGGCGGTTGGAATGGGTCACTTGGTTAATCCCCGGGAGTCGATGGATCGAAAGCCGCGATTGCGGCGGGTGGTTTCCAGTGCCTTGCTTCCGGGTGTTGGTACGCACTTGCCTGCGGGGCCGTGGAGCCGGCCTCTATTTTTGCTGGGACGCAGGATCGTTGCCGTTTGCCCGGACCGCGCGATGTCCATGCAAAACTCACCGCGCGCCGGGAACCTAGCGTGATCTGAATCACACAGTCACGCTGCGTTGCAACAGGACGGCCGTCACGGTTCAGGCCGTTGAAAATGATTGACAGGTCCCGGGCCGGGAAAGCGCTCAGCCCTTGACGCCGAAGCTCCGGATCGGCTTTTGCCGGCTCGCGTGTAGCGCCAGACTCAACAGCAACAGGAGCACGGCGCCGTAGTAACACACTGCCGATGTGGGCGACTGCGCAGCCAGGACCCGGGCCACGACCGACTCGGGTGGTCCCGGATCTGCCAGCACGCCGCCCCGGATCTGGCGGCCGGCAAAAGCGACGGCGGCCTGCTCGATCCCGAGGAAGTCGACCGTTTTGCGCCCCGCATACAGATAGGTGGCGGCGAGCGGGCTGCGCAGCGAGGCCTGCTCGCGCAATTGCTTGCCGACCACGGGCGTGATGGCCAGTCCGCCCCAGGCATAGAGGTCGAAGCCGAGGGACAGGAAGAACAGCAGCCACAAAACTGTTCGGAACTTCGCAGCCATCACGATCTCCTTGACCCCGGTGCGCCCAGTGTGTCCCGGGTGCTCCACATTGATTCAGAACATTCCGGTTTCGAGCCGGGCCGCTTCAGACATCATGCTCTGGTTCCATGGCGGGTCAAAGACCAGTTCGACATCGGCTTCCACCACGGTCGGCACGCGCTCGACTTTGGTCCGAACATCTTCGACCAGGATGTCGCCCATGCCGCAGCCGGGCGCGGTCAGGGTCAGGCGGATATTGACTTTGCGGCCACCGGCCTCGAGTGACTCCAGGTCACAGTCGTAGACCAGCCCGAGTTCAACCACGTTGATCGGGATTTCCGGATCGAAGCAGGTCCGCAATTGCTCCCAGACCAATTGCTCCACCTCGGCATCGCCCGCGCCGTCGGACAGGCGCAGCGGCTCGGGCGCGGGCTTGCCGATCGCGTCGGCGTCGCCGCCGGCAATTCGGAACAGGTTGCCTTCGACGAAGACGGTGAACGATCCACCCAGCGCCTGGGTGATATAGCCGACACTGCCGGCTGGCAATGTGACGTTTTCTCCCTGTGGAACAAGCACGGCCTTGCAGTCGCGCTCGAACTTCACCGGCTCGCTGGTACGGGAATACGACACACAGGTTCCTATCGAAAAAGACCGAAGGCGGCTATTTTAGCCCCTGCGCGACCACAGGACACCGAATGCCCCCTTTCATTTCCGGCCGCTGGCTCTGGCCCGGCATTGCCTTGCTGGTCGGCGTTGCCGGCATGAGCGCTGTCTGGGTCGCTGCGTCGGTCCTGTCCGGCGCAACCTGCAGCTGGCTGGGCCTGCTGGCGGCGATCGACATGGCCCTGCTGCTTCGACTCACGCACGCTCCGGAGGGGCCAGGTCGCGCCCTGGCCGCCGTTGCTGCGACCCTGGCAACCATCTTGGCGAGCCAGTGGCTGGTGGTGGCGACGCAACTGGGTGTCGCCCTGGGCATGCCGCCGCTGGCGTCGGCATTGCACCTCGGCCCGCATCTGGCCTGGCAGTTGGGATCGCTTGCGCTGGGTCCCGTGGACTGGGTCCTGCTTGGCGCCGCCCCTGTGCTGGCCGCGATCCTGGCGCCGGGTGCCGGCGGCGCGCCTAGTGCCCGCCGTCCACCGACTTGAGCTCGCTGATCAGCTCCCCGACGGCCGCCGCACCGTCGCCATAGAGCATGCGCGTGTTGTCGGCATAGAACAGGGCATTTTCGACACCGGCAAACCCGGTGCCCTTGCCGCGCTTGATCACCACCGTATTCTTCGACGCCGATACATCCAGGATCGGCATGCCGTAAATCGGCGACGCGGGGTCGGTCTTGGCGACCGGATTGACTACGTCGTTGGCGCCGATCACCAGGGAAACATCGGTGCTCGGGAATTCCGGATTGATGTCGTCCATGTCGGCGATCAGGTCATACGGCACGCCGGCTTCGGCGAGCAGCACGTTCATGTGTCCGGGCATGCGACCGGCCACCGGATGAATGGCGTATTTGACTATCACGCCGTGTTCGGTGAGTTTGGCGGCTAGTTCCTTGACCGCGTGCTGGGCACGGGCCACGGCCAGACCGTAGCCGGGGACGATGACCACGGTCTCGGCATTGCTCAGCACGAAGGCCGCGTCGTCGGCACTGCCGCTCTTGACCGAGCGCTGCACCGCCGAGCCCGCCGCAGCCGTGGTGGCCTCGCCGCCGAAGCCGCCCAGAATCACGTTGAAGAACGAGCGATTCATCGCCTTGCACATGATGTAGCTCAGGATGGCGCCGCTGGAGCCGACCAGCGAACCCGCGACGATCAGCATCGCGTTGTTCAGGCTGAAGCCGATGCCCGCCGCCGCCCAGCCGGAATAGCTGTTCAGCATCGAGACGACCACCGGCATGTCGGCGCCGCCAATGGGAATGATGAGCAGCACGCCCAGTGCGAAGCCCAGCAGCACGATCAGCCAGAAGTCCATGGCGGACTGCGAATGCCAGAAGCCAAACACGAAGAAGACCGCCGCCAGGCCCAGCAACGCGTTGAGCGGATGCTGCCCCTTGAACTGAACCGGCGCACCCTGGAACAGCCTGAACTTGCTGCCACCCGACAGCTTGCCCCAGGCGATGACGGAGCCGGTGAAGGTGATGGCGCCGATGAAGGCGCCCAGCGCCAGCTCGATGCGGTTGCCGCCTGGGATGACATGGCTGCCCTTCTCGGCAATCGAGAAGGCTGCCGGCTCGGCCACCGCCGCCACCGCGATGGCCACAGCGGCCAGGCCGATCATGCTGTGGAAGAAGGCGACCAGCTCGGGCATCTTGGTCATCTCGACCGTCTTGGCCCGCCAGGCGCCGTAGCCACCGCCGACGACCAGACCCAGCAGCACCCAGGCCAGACCCAGGCCCGAGCCTGCCAGCTTGACGATGAGCGCGCCGGTCGTCAGCACGGCGATGGTCATGCCGGCCATGCCGAAGAGATTGCCGCGGATGGACGTGGTCGGGTGCGACAGGCCCTTGAGCGCCTGGATGAAGAAGACGCTCGCGACGAGATAAAGCAGCGTGACGAGGTTGAGGCTCATTTCTTCACCTCCGACTTCTTTTCCTTCTTTTTGAACATCTCCAGCATCCGCCGTGTGACGAGGAAGCCGCCAAAGATGTTCACCGCCGCCAGCGCGACCGCGAGCACGCCCATCGTCTTGGCCAGGCCGCCTTCAGTCAGCGCCGCGGCCAGCATCGCGCCGACGATGACGATGGCGGAGATGGCGTTGGTGACGGCCATCAGCGGCGTGTGCAGGGCCGGCGTCACCGTCCAGACAACGTGGTAGCCCACGTAGATGGCCAGCACGAAGATGATGAGATTGATGATGGTGTGGTCGACGATTTCCATGGTCATGCCCTCGTGACTTGGCCGTCTTGCGTGACGCGGCAAGCCGCGACGATGTCGTCATCCAGCGGCACATTGAACGTGCCTTCCTTGGTGATGACGAGCTTGAGGAAGTCCAGCACGTTGCGGGCGTAGAGCGCCGACGCATCGGCTGCGACCAAGCCTGGCAGATTGGTCTCGCCGACGATGACGACGCCGTGCTGGGTGACCG
>JBKJMY010000139.1:0-6266 GCA_046596115.1 Arenimonas sp. | reverse complement strand
ATACGAATGTCGGCTATGTGGTGATCGATGTGTCCGCTTCCGCAGAAGATGCAGTCAGGCTGAAGGAGGCCTTGGCAGCGATCCCGGGGACATTGCGTACCAGGGTGCTGTACTGACCGACGCGGTCAGGTGATCTGCTGTACTTTTTTAGGCCGCCCGAGGATGGATGTGTTTCAGCGTGTCGCCTAATTCGCGGCGCGCCGCTTCCAGCTCAATCTCCTTCTGCAATTGATCCATACATCCGCAGTCGTGCCGAAGTAACGACCCAGACGCAGGGCGACATCTGCAGTGATGCCACGCTTCTCGTTCACGATGTCCTTCACGCGCGCGGGCGTTACACCGATGGCACGCGCAAGTGCATTGCTGGAAAGCTCCATCGGGACCATGAACTCCTCGCGGAGAATCTCGCCTGGATAAACGGGTGGTAGAAGTTTCTTTGCCATTGCCTTTCCTGCCTTCGTCAATGCCTGGTGGTCCCACCATCGTTCCGAATTTGAATGGCACAATCTATCGCGGCTTGATTGCTCCATTGCAAATACGCTCCAGCAACGCTGGAAAATCAATGCCCGCTGCTCGTGCAGCCTGAGGCAACAGGCTGGTTGCTGTCATTCCCGGCAAGGAATTGGCCTCAAGGCACCAGAATCCTCCACTGGGATCTCGCCTGAAATCGATGCGACTGTAGGCTCCAAGCTTCAGGACGCGATGGGCTCGAAGGGCATACTCCTGCAGGAGCGATGACTCCGCTTCCGGCAGACCGGCCGGGAAAACCTCGCGGGCACCGCCCACTTGATACTTCGATTGGTAATCGAACACCTCGCCAGGTGCGATGATCTCTCCGACCGGCAACGCCTCCCCATCAAGGATGCCGACGGTGAATTCCCGACCTGGTACAAACCGCTCCACCATTACTTCATCGTCATAAGCCATGGCCAGCTCGACAGCGGTGGCGAGTTTAGAGGCGTGCCGGACCACGCTCAGCCCGACCGTCGACCCCTGTTTGCTCGGCTTCACGACCACTGGCCACCCCAGCACACGTTCGACATCCGACGCCTCCACTGGCGCCATCATCCACTCCGCAGTTGGCACGCCGACCGATCTGAACAACCTTTTCGCCAAGTCCTTGTCCATCGCTGCTGCGCTGGCGATGTGATTGCTCCCGCTATAGGCCATTCCGGCCAGATCAAGCATGGCTTGAAGTCTTCCGTCTTCGCCGGCACCACCGTGCAGGGCAATGAAAACCAAATCCGTCGCATGGATATCGAACGCCGACGGAACAAGCATCTTCGCGCGGCTGCGTATAAGCTCGATCTCGGCGCTGGACGGTACCGCCGGAGCAACTGCGTTGAGCAACAGATGTTCTTCTTCCGCCGGCGGGAGGCGCCCTGTAGCCGTATCCACAGCAAAAACATCATGCCCGAGTCCCCTCAGGGCTGGAATGATTTGCGCAGCACTGGCAATCGAAACCTCGCGTTCTTCGCTCGTGCCGCCAAAAAGCACAGCAATCTTCATGATCCTGATCTCCACCGCGCCAGACCACCCTGGACGACGCCCCGCCAACAGCAGGGCTATCTTTCGGGTCCGATATCAATGTAGCCGGATTTCGGCCAGTTGTTTTGCTCAGACAACCAGCGTCAAGCCGCCGCAGGAAGACGTGAACCTATTTTGCCCCTGCCCGACTACCTAGACATGGATATTGGCGACCCAATCTTGCACCCGACTCGCGCCGATGTGGACTCGCGGACTGGCACTCTGCTGGTAGTGCGCTGCCAGCTGGGCGAGCGCGCTGCCTTCGATGAACTCATCCAGCGCTGGGCCTTGCCACTGCGCCGCTATGCCGGCCGCGTTGCCGGCGATGAACATCCGGCCGACGAGCTGGTTCAGGATATCTGGCTGCGCGTGCTGCAGGGCATCGGCCGGCTGAAAGATCCTGGCAAATTCCGACCCTGGCTGTTCGGCATTGCGCATCGATGCCTGATGGATGAACTGCGCAGCCGCTATGCCCGATCCATCGATGATGGCACGGACCCGGATCAACTCGCCGCCGACAATCCCGACCCGGACCGCGATCTCCTGGCGCACGAGCTCGAGTGCGGCATGGCGCGTCTGCCGGCCGGTGACCGCGACGTGTTATCGCTTTTCTACCTTGAGGAGCTTTCACTCACCGAAACGGCGCTGGTCCTCGCCGTGCCAGTGGGCACCGTCAAGTCGCGGCTGTTTCGCGCGCGCCAGATGCTTCGCCAACAACTCACAGGAAACAGCCATGGATAGGTCAACCGAATCCCTCGAGCAGGCACTGTCGCGGATCACCGAGCAGGAACTGTCACGCAATGAGCGCTACGGTCATCTGGTTCTGATGCTCTTTTCCCTCCTCTTCGCCGCGGGATTGGCCTTCTTGCTAGCCACCGAGCCAAACCTCCCGTTACACGCCAGGATTCCATTCTCGGTGATGGTGACCATTGGGCTGGCCTGGGCGGCGTTCGCCATTGTCGTTCTATTTCGCCACCGGCCACTGTTGGCCAATCGGGAAATCGTCGCGGGGCGCATGTCGGTGGCGTTCTCCGCCCTGTTCACGGCGGGCGCGATGTATGCCGGGAGGACTATTGGCGCCACCGTTATGACTCCGGCCGCGTGGATGGGATTGGCATTGACCGCTATTGCTGTGGCCCTGCTGGTGCGGGCACACGTACGAAGGAGGGCGTTGCTGACGCTGCGCGCGCGCCTCGAGGCAGAAATTGCTTGCGCAGCACCGTGTTCCGATTAGCGACTATCGGGCAGAGCTTCCAGCGCCTCACAACTGCCCGTCCGCTCCTCTTCTCCGCATGCTGGCCAAAAGCAGGCGCTTGCACAATCAACGGGGGGGGACCTAGACGCTCATGGCGCCAAGTACGCAGCCTGGTGCAAAGCGGCGCGCGGCTGGCACACTACCGGCATGCGCAAACGCCCGCCCAGCATCGATGGACTCGCGGCCAGCACGCTGCAATTGCCGCCGGGCGCGTGGTCGACGGTGCTGGATTGCCTGTGCGAGCAGTTTCCGGCGGTGGCGCGCCTGCAATGGCTGGGGCGGATGGCACGACGGCGCGTCGTGGACAGTGATGGGCGATGCTTGACGCCGGAAACGCCGTATCGGGTCGGGCTCGACGTCCATTACTACCGCGAAGTTTCCGACGAACTTCCGATCCCGTTCGCTGAAGTCGTGCTGCACAGCGATGCCGACCTGCTGGTGGCGGACAAGCCGCATTTCCTGCCGGTCACGCCGGCCGGTACGCATGTCCATGAAACGCTGCTGGGCCGGCTGATCCGTCGCACTGGAAACGATGCGCTGGTTCCACTGCACCGGATTGATCGCGAGACCGCCGGACTGGTGTTGTTCTCGACCAACCCGGACAGTCGCTCGCGTTACCAGGCGTTGTTTCGCGAGCGGCGGATCGAGAAGCGCTACGAGGCGATTGCAGCGGCGTTGGCAAACGTCATTTTTCCATGCACCCGCGCCAGCCGGATGGTCGCGGGCGAGCCGTTTTTCCGCATGCAGGAGATCGAAGGTCCGGCGAACAGCGAAACCCGCATCGACGTCATCGGGCGCGGGGATGGCACCTGGCGCTATGCATTGACGCCAATCACCGGCCGCAAGCACCAATTGCGCGTGCACATGGCCGCGCTGGGGGCGCCGATCGCCAACGATGGAATGTATCCATCATTGGCGTACCGCTCGGCAGGCGACTATTCGGCGCCGTTGCAATTGCTGGCCAAGGGACTGTCGTTCATCGATCCGCTCAGTGGCGAGGAGCGCAAGTTCTCCAGTAATTTTGCGCTTTAGGCCCAAAACTATCCTGCCTCCGGCTATCCCTCGGCCTCGAGCTTTGACTCGCGACGCAGTTCCGGAGACACGGCAGGCACAGGTTTCGATCGAGCGCCACGGTCACGCAATTTCAAGAACGGGCGCTCAACCCCGTAGTACAAGGCCGCGCCAACGACCACGGCTCCAGCCGCGTAGGTGGCGAAGGCCACTGCGCCCCGATCGGCAAGTGCTTCACCCCATAGCATTTGCACCCCGTGGAATGCCGCTTTATGGGTCAGGTACAGCCTGTAGGAAATGGCAGCGAGCCACGCCGCCCCGGGCATGGGCCGGCGACTGATCCAGCTCTGGTCTCCCGCACCGGCAAACACCAGCAGTCCCAAGCCGAGCGACAGCACCGGCCAGCCAATCGAATTGCCGAGCAGGCCCGTGCGATCGCGGAATAGCCAGAACGCAAGCGCGAGTACTGATGCACCGATCACGAGCACGACATTTGAGCGGCCTTGCGCCGACTGCCACAGGCCCGGACGAAAAACCTTGAGGCTGGCCAGGGCAACGCCCGCCAGCAGGCCGTCAAGGCGGTTCCAGGTGGGGTAGTAAATGTCTTCGACGAACCAGTTGCGGTCCAGTCCAATTCCAGCTTCGGCCAGCGCCGTGTCGTGCAGCCAAATCGAGGTTCGCAACGCAATGCCGCCAAGAACGATGCCAGCGCACAGGACAATGAACTTTGCGACTGATGGTTTTCTGGTCATCGCCAGCGCAAGCAGCGGGAACACGAGGTAGAAGTGCTCCTCCACGCAAAGTGACCAGGCGTGCGAAAAGGCCTGGTTCTGGCTGTAGTCGATCGACAGGTTCATGATGAAACCTGCGAACTTCCACCATGGCTCAAGGCCGGGAGCCTCGCGTAGATTGGGCAGGGCCAGATACAGGGCGAGCACTGTAGCGAACGCCGGCAGGATTCGAAAGGCGCGCCGTCGGTAAAATTCGCGAAACGACACTTTTGCGCCCGCAGCCAGTGGCGCAAGGACCTGGCTGCCGATCAAGAACCCACTGAGAACAAAGAAAAGGTCCACGCCCATCCAGCCGTAGCGCGATAACCATTGGTACTCCGGACCCAGCCCGCCAACGACAAATGAATGAAACAACATGACCCACGCGATGGCTATCGCGCGCAGAAGATCGAGGCCGGGTTTGTGCACGAGGACTCCAGGACATCTGAAAGATCAGGGCGCGTTCAAGCCAGTCGATGCACCCCTGATGCCAAAGCTTAACAGAGCATATCCGCAGGATCAGTCGCATTGAGTTGCCGCCCTGGGTTTGCAATCGTCGCCTGTCTTGCTTGGCGCTGGAGGTAGAATTGCGGCCAACTCGCAAGCACACTGACGCAATGACCCTGCGGATCAACGACATCAAGCTGCCGCTCGATCACGGCGACGCCGACCTGCGCAATGCGGTGCTGGTCGCCCTGGATATTCCGGAGCACGACCTGCGCAGCCTGCAGGTAGTCCGCCGCGCGTACGACGCCAGGAAGAAGTCCGCGATCCAGATGATCTACAGCGTCGATGTCGTCGCGACGGCAGGTGTCGAGCAGGCGTTGCTGGCGCGGTTTGCCGGCTCGAAAACGGTGATGCCGTGCCCGGACACCACGTATCGCTTCGTCGGCAAGGCCGACGCGGCGTTTCCCGATGTCGGGCAGCAGCGTCCACTGGTCATCGGCTTCGGGCCCTGCGGAATCTTCGCCGCGCTGGTGCTGGCGCAGATGGGCCTGAAGCCGATCGTGCTCGAACGCGGCCAGGACGTGCGCACCCGCACGCAGGACACCTGGGGCCTGTGGCGCAAGAACACGCTCGACACCGAGAGCAACGTGCAGTTCGGCGAAGGTGGCGCGGGCACGTTCTCCGACGGCAAGCTCTGGAGCCAGATCAAGGACCGCTTCCATTACGGACGCAAGGTGCTTACCGAGTTCGCCAAGGCGGGCGCGCCGGAGGAAATCCTGTACGTGAGCAAGCCGCACATCGGCACTTTCAAGCTGGTGACGATGGTGGAGAAGATGCGCGCCGAGATCATCGCGCTCGGTGGCGAGATCCGGTTTGGCAGCCGCGTGGATCAGTTGGTCATCGAGCAAGGACAGGTTACCGGCGTCACACTCGCCTCGGGCGATACCGTGGCCAGCCGCCACATCGTCCTGGCCATTGGCCACAGCGCGCGCGACACCTTCCAGATGCTGTTCGATGCGGGCGTGACCATCGAAGCAAAGCCATTTTCGATTGGATTCCGCATCGAACACCCGCAATCGGTCATCGACAGTGCGCGATTCGGAAAATCCGCGGGCCATCCGCTGCTGGGCGCGGCCGACTACAAGCTGGTGCACCACTGCCGCAACGGCCGCAGCGTCTACAGCTTCTGCATGTGTCCGGGCGGCACGGTGGTAGCGGCCACTTCGGAGGTGGGCTGCGTGGTTACCAACGGCATG
>JBKJMY010000188.1:0-19873 GCA_046596115.1 Arenimonas sp. | reverse complement strand
GGAGATCGTGCGCAGGTACCACTTCAACTGGATCAGCCGGTACAGCGGATCGTTGTCCAGATAGCCGGAATCGGCCATCAGCTTTTCCGCATACACCGCCCAACCTTCGACGAAACTTCCAGACGACAGCACGGCGCGAAGCACCGACGGGTATTTGTTCGAATGCCAGATCTGCACGTAGTGGCCAGGCATGGCTTCGTGGATGCTCAGCTCGTCGATCGAGCGCGTGTTGTACTCGCGCAGGAAGGAGGTCACCTTGGCATTGTCCCAATCATCGGGAATCGGCGACACCGCGTAGAACGTGTCGAGTGACTTGTCGAGCGGGCCCGGGGAATCGCAGTACGCCACCGTGACGCCGCGCTGGAACTCGGGCATCAGGATGACCTGCACCGGCGCGTCGGGCAGGGTGATGAAGTCCTGCTTGCGCACGAATTCGGTGGCGGCGGCGAGCGTGGATTTGGCACTGTCCACTACCTTGTCGCGCGCCGGGCGATCGGCATAGGCAAGTTCGAGCGCGGCCTGGATCACCATCTGTTGCTGGGCATGGCTCGGTGCAGCGGGCATCTCGGGCGCACCGGGCTTGCCGGTCAGCACCCCGCGGGCCACGTCGTACATCTGCGCGCGAACCCGCGTGAGTTCAGCCTCGGCGCGGCTGCGGATGTCGGCGCGGGTCATCGGCGAGTCGAGTGCGAAGGCCAACTTCTGGTCGTACAGCGCCTGGCCGATGCGGAAGTCGCCCTTGGCGTTCGGCACCAGGGTGCGGTCCAACCAGCGCTGGTGCTCGTCCACCGCGCGGCGCAGGGTCACCACCGCGGCATCGAAACGCTCGCGGTCGGCGCCTTGCAGTTCGCCGGCATGTGGAACGATCAGTTCGTCCACCAGGCTGAGCAGGCCCTTGTTCTGCTTGGCGACGGTTTCGGCATGGATCTTCGGCACCCGATCCAAGTCCAGGTTGCCGCGCATCTGGTCGAGCAGGTCGGGGATCTTCTCCATGCGCGCCGTGGCGCTGCGCAGCCGGTCGGGTAAAGGTGCGAATTCGCGCGCCATCAGGCCGTACAGGGCACCACCGGCGAGCGAGTTGTAGACCATCGGGTCCCAGGCCCAGGCCTGGAATTTCTCCGCGCCCCAGATGTCGTAGCGCAACTGGTTGGCCAGCGTGGAAGCGTCCACCTGGTTTTCGCGTGACAACCCGGAGCGAGCGATTGCCGCGAGATCTGCGAGCATCTGCCTGGAAAACGCCAGGCTGCGGGCGCGCCCATCGGCGCTGTAGTCATCGAGTTCGGCATCGAAGCGGTGGTCGCCCACCTGGGTCGCCGACACCGGGCTCAATCGCATCGATCCATCCAGCCAGCGCTTGGACAAATCGGCAAACTGGACGTCCTGCGCGCTTGGCGCGGCAACAGCGGCAGTCCCGGTCGTTGCGGGGGTTGCGGGCGTTGCGGCTGGCGCCGTCGGCTTGCATCCGGACACCGCGAGCGCAGCGAGGATGGCGAAGGCGAGGGCAACGCCAAGCGGGGCGGAGCGACGCAGCGCGTACTTGAACGGCATGGTCAATATCCAGTCTTGGGAAGGGGTTGCCGCTCCCGACGGCAACGGCCCTAGGATAGCGCGAGCACAGCCAACACGGACCGCTCAGGCTGGCGGCGTCGGCACGGGCCGCGTTGGACGCGAACGAGTCAGCCAGGGGTGCACGAACACTGCCAGCAGGATGATCGCCACGCCAGCGTAGAACGCCAGCCCCAACTCACGCTGTTCGCCCAGTAGCAGCACCGCCAGCGCGATCGCGTAAACCGGCTCGAGGTTGACCGCCAACTGCGCCTGGAATGCGCTCAGGTGGCGCAGCGCCACCAGGGACAGCGCGAACGGGAACAGGGTGCAGGCCAGCGCCAGCACCAACAAAAGGAGGGCATCGCGCGCGCCTGGCAATGCAAACGTCGCCGTCCCGGGCATGCCCGGCAGCAGGGTGACCAGGCCGAGGAAGATCGCGCCCACGCACAGCTCGAGGAAGGTGACTGTCAGCGGATCGGCGCGCGTGACCAGCCGCTTGTTGTATGCACCAAATAGCGCGACCAGCAGCGCCGACGTCACGCCCACCGCGATGCCCAGGTGCATGCCCGCAGGCACGCCGCCGACGACGAGTGTCACGCCCGGCACGACCAGCGCCCCGAGCAGAAGTTCGCGTGGATCGAAACGACGTCCCGCGACCAGCGGTTCAACCAGCGCCAGGAACACTGGCGCCAGGGCAATGCAACTGACGGCGACGGACGCATTGGCAAGCTTGATCGCGCCATAGAACGTCAGCCAGTGCAGCGCGACCAGGATGCCGATGCCGGAATACGCCGCGGCAAGACGCGGTGGAAGCGCGCGCAATCCGCGCCAGACCCTCGGAACGGCCAATAGCGCAAGACTGACCAGCAGCATCCGCCACCACACCAGGGCAAGCGCGGGCAGGCTGATCAGTTTCCCGAGGATGGCGGTGAATCCCCACAGCAGGACGCACAGGTGCATCTGCCACTGGGCGCGGCGCAAGTCGGCCGCGTCTTCGCTCAACTGCCGCGGGCCTTGGCCGGCTTGCTGGCGGGTGTGGCCTGGGCAAGCCACGCCAGCACTTCGTCCGGGTGTTTTTCGGGACTCACTTTCGGCCACGCCATCTCGATGCAACCATTGGCGTCGATCAGGAAGCTGCTGCGCTGGATGCCGAAGTACTTGCGCCCGTACAGGTTCTTTTCAACCCAGACGCCATACGCCTCGATCAGCGCATGGTCCGGGTCGGCAAGCAGGGGGAAGCCGAGACTGTGCTTGAGTGCGAAGCGGTCATGCGCACGCACGGTGTCGGCGCTGACACCGAATACCGGGGCGCCGATCCGCTCGAAGTCAGGCAGCCGGTCACGGAAGGCGCACGCCTCGCGGGTGCAGCCCGGGGTGTCGTCCTTGGGATAGAAGTACAGCAGGTAGCGGCTGCCCAGCAGGTCAGCGCTGCGGACAGTGCTGCCGCCATCACGGGGCAGGTCGAACGAGGGTGCGGGGTCGCCGGGTTTCAACATGGGCGCCTCCAGGGAGTGTTGGAAAAGTATAGCGGCAGTAACGAAAAACCCGGGCGCCTGGGCACCCGGGTTTCAGGAACTGCAGTGGAGAGCTGGCCCGCGTGGCGCCGGATGGGCGCCACACGGGTCGGCCGCACGGGTCAGTTCAGGTAGGCCTTGCCATCCCGCAGGATGACGCGCGAACCCTGGTTGACGCCATTGAGGTCATTCTGGGTGACCACGACCGCGCGGCCGTCGTCCATGCGCACGCGCAGTTCGTACCAGGTGTTGTTGCGGTTTTTCTCGATGTTGTTGCCGACCAGGCCGCCGACCACTGCGCCGGCGACGGTTGCGGCTGTCTTGCCGTCACCCCCGCCAACCTGGTTGCCCAGCGCGCCGCCGACCACTGCGCCGATCACGGCGCCCGCGCCGCTGGCACGACGCTCGCCGTTGTAGCTGGAAATGCTCTGGACCACGCCGCAGTCATAGCAGTTGGCCACGCGGCCGCCATAGGGAGCGGGCTGTTGGTAGGAGGAATTGCTGCGATAGCCGCTGTCGGACATGCAACCCGAGAGGCCGACGCCAGCGACGGCGACGAGTAGTGCGGTGCGAACATCCATTTGGGCCACTCCGTGATGATATGAACCCTGACCATAACGCGACGATGCTGAACAAGCCGGGACAGCGCGACCGGATGCCGATTCGCACTCAGGTCCTGTTCAAGCGACGGGCCAGGCTCCGGTCGGCAACATCCGGTCGATCTCCTTGCGCATGCCGTCGTAGCACTCGCAAGCGCGACCGGCCAGGCCATCGCGTTCCAGCACGGTGATGTGCCCGCGCCGATAGTTGATCAGTCCCGCGCGCTGCAGCCTTCCGGCGGCCCCGGTCACGCCTTCGCGGCGGACACCAAGCATGCTGGCGATGAGCTCCTGGGTCATGATCAACTCGTTGCCGGGCATCCTGTCCAGGGTCATCAGCAGCCAGCGGCAAAGTTGTTGTTCCAGGCTGTGCCGGCGATTGCAGGCCGCCGTGAGTGCGGTCTGCGTGATCAGTACCTGCGTGTAGCGCAGCAGCGCGCGCATCAGTGCGCCGTGCCGGTCGAATTCCTCCTGCAGCACGCCGGCGCGCATGCGGAATCCGAACCCGCCGGTCTGCACGATCGAACGCGCCGGCGTCGTTTCCCCGCCCATGAACAGAGGGACGCCGACCATGCCCTCGTTGCCCACGCCCGCGATTTCAGCGGAGGCGCCATTTTCCATCATGTATTGCAGCGAGATGATCGCGGTCACCGGGAACAGGGCGTGTGACATCTGCGCGCCCGACTCGCACACCACGTCGCCCACCAGCAGGCGCACCGGATCCAGGTGCGGCAAGAGGCGTTCGAGGTCGGGCAGGGGCAGGCCGCCAAGCAGGCGGTTCCGGGTCGGTTTCATTCAGGCGTCCCCGCCTGCGCCGCGCAGCGTGTCCACCAGCAGCGCCCCGTCGCCGAGGTCGACTTGCCGGCGTCTTGCGAGGACCGGAATGATGGTGCCGTCCTTGCGGCGCAACTGGCGGCGTACGCCGTCGTTGCCGCCAGCTCCTTCATCCGCCGGTTCCCGGGCATTTACGGCGCTCTCCCCGGACTCCACGAAGATGTCCGCGGTGACAAGGCCGGACAGTTCTTCCCGTGAGTAACCGGTGAGCCGGCAGGCGGCCGTGTTTCCATCCACGTAGCGCTGGCTGCCCGGATCGGCGAGGAACACCGCCGCATCGATGGCGTCGAGCACGCGACGTAGGCGCTCGGTGCCGGGCGCGACCGGCGTGCGCATACGCCCGGTGATGTCCATGCCGATGCCGCGGTAGCCCGCGAAGCGTCCGGTTGCATCGAACATCGGTTCGCCACTGGTCTGCAGGAATTGCTCGCTGCCGTCGGCGCGCACGCGCCGGTAAACAAAATCAATGAATGGCTTGCGTGTCGCCAGCTTTTCCTCGAGCTGCGCCCAATCTTCGGCGTTCCAGCGCGACGGCGCCTCGGCCAGTGGCACTGCCGGCAGCCCGGAACCATCTGCGTCTGCATCTGCATCTGCATCTGCATCATCGTCGTTCGCCGTGGCGCCGCCGAGGCCGAGCATTTCCAGCGCGGGCCCGGCGACGCGGGTGAACTTGCCGTGCTCGTCCTGTTCCCAGTACCAGTCCGACGCAAGCTCCACCAGCGCGCGGAAGCGCGCCTCGCTTTCGCGCAGCTCGGAAGTGCGCTCGGCTACCGCCTGTTCCAGCCTGCGGTTGTTGCCCTCCACGCGCTTGTGCAGCAGGCGCACCTCGAGCATGTTGCTGATGCGGGTCTTGATCTCGAGGATGTCGAACGGCTTGCTGACAAAATCGCGCGCTCCGGCCTGCAGCGCGCGCAACTTGTGCGATGGCTGCGCAGTGACCACCAGCACAGGCAGGTACCCCAGTGGTTCGTGTTCCTTGAGCTGGTCCATGACTTCGAAACCATCCATGCCCGGCATCTGCAAGTCGAGCAGGATCAGGTCGTATGGCTCGCGCCAGTGCATCGGCGCGACCTCGCGCGGGTTGGTTGTGCCGGCGACGCAGGAATACCCCGCGTCGGCGAGCATCGCGCACAGCAACTCGACGTTGGCGGACAGGTCGTCGACGACGAGAATGCGCGCAGCAAGCAGTTCGGATTCATCCAGGGTCATCGGCGGCAGTCCAGTCGGCCAGCGGCTCGGGGCCTCCTGCAAGGATAGGCCATGGCGCGGGTCGGTCGACCCGTGCGCGGATCGTCCAGACGCGTTTCGTTCAGGACTCGATCAGCGCCGACGGTGGATTGCGCAGGCAGAAAGCGTGCTTTTCCGCAGGGCGAAGACGTTTGACGGCAAGTTCCGTGCGCAGCGCGGTGGAGCGATCCGCGCAGGCCATCACCGCAGCCAACCGGCGCGGTGGATGCGAGCGGGTATAGCGGGCGCCCTTGCCGGTTTCGTGCTCGCGGTAGCGACGCGACACATCCACGGCGACGCCCGTGTACAGGCTGCCGTCGCGGCATTCGATCAGGTAGACGAACCAGGGGCGGGCCGGCGTGGTCTCGACGGTGTTGACTCCGTCGATGATGTGCGCAGCGTCGTCGTCAGCTTCGGGTCGCTCGTCGAGGGTTGCGTGCATGCGTGTTGGCACAGCGGGTTCCGGGCGGATGCGGGATCCACCCGGAACGTGCCGGCCTAGAACTCCTGCGAGAAGCGCACGCCGAAGGTGCGCGGCTGGGAGGCGATGGTATAGGTATCGCCGCCGCAGACCTGGACCCGGCAGGCGGTGAACTTGCCCAGTTGCGCGCGCTCGTCGAACGCATTCTTCAGGAACAGGTCCAGCGACCAGTTGTCGTGCTTGATGCCGGCCGACAAATCCACCGTGGTGTACGCATCCAGGTTGCCGACGATTGCCTGCTCGATCGCCCGCAAGTCCACCAGGCGCTCGCCGACGTGGATCACCGTGGCCTGCACGAAGGCTTCGTTGGCTCCGAGGTCGAAGGTGTAGCGACCAGTGACGTTGCCCTTGAAGCGGGGCGTGATCGGCAACCGGTCACCACTGGACGCGCGCGGGTCGGTGCAGTTGGAGACCGGCAGCCCGTTGCTGTCCACCTGTTCGCAGAAGTTGGAAGTGAGCTTGGCGTCGTACAGCGCCATCGCACCGGACAGGATGAAGTTGTAGCTCACCGCCCAGTTCAGGTCTGCCTCCAGGCCCCTGATCTTGGCCTGCGGCGCATTGCGGATCTCGGTCAGGCCATTTTGCCCCAGGTAGCTGAACTGGAAGTTCTTCCAGTCCTCCTGGAACACCGCGCCGTTGAAGACCACGCGGTTGTCCATCCACGATGTCTTCCAGCCGATCTCGTAGTTGGTCAGGAAGTCGCTGATGTAGGGCGGCACGGTGCCGCGCCGGTTGATGCCGCCGGGGCGATAGCCTTCAGACCAGGTGAAATACATCAACTTGTTGTCGTCGAACTTGTAGGTCAGGTTGAACTTGCCGACGTGGTCGCGCTCACTGACCTGCTTGTCGAGGTTGAGGCAGGGCGAGCCGAGCACGCTCTCGCTCGAGAAGCACGCGGCCTCACCGGTACCACTGCTGTATCCCGACCCATAGCCGAAGAATCCGCGCAGGCTGTTGTCGGTCTTGAAGTAGCGCAGGCCACCGGTGGCGGTCAGGTGGTCGGTGATGTCCCAGCTCACTTCGCCGAAAATCGCCTCGTCGCGCTGCTTGCGCTTTTGCGCGGTCAACCAGATCGTGTCCGGCCAGCCGGGGACTTCCAGTACCGCAGCCAGGTCGTCCACGCGATAGCGCTGCAGGATGTCGTGGCCCTGGTCCTGCCAGAACAGGCCGGCAACGAAGCGCACCGGCTGGTCGGCAGACGAGGACAAGCGAAGCTCGTGGCTGGTCTTGCTGTAACCGTCCTTGGCCTGGATGTACTGCGACGGATTGATGTAGTCGCCGTTGTCGTTGTAGAAATAGGCGCCGTAGGCGAACAACGTGTCATACCAGAAGCCGTAGTCGCTGTAGTCGGCCGAGGAATCCACGTCGCGCTTGAGGTGCGAAAAGGCATACACCAGGTCAAAGTTGCCGACCTTGCCCTGTACGGTCAGCGAGGCCTGGGTCCACTTGTCGTCGGCTTTCTCCGGATAAAAATGGGTCAGCTTCAGGTCGCCGATGGACGGCTCATAGCCATTGCTGCCGGTTGATTTCTGCTTCTGCGACATCACTGTCGGGGTGATGGTCCAGTTGTCGTCCAGCTCGATGCGCAGCGCAGCGCGGGCGCCGGTGACATCTGACTCGTTGTAGTTGTTCTTGACCTGGCTGGCGTTGTCGATGGTGATGCCCGATGTCGGAAACGTGCGGGTACCAAATACATTGTCCACCCAGCCGGCCTTGTGTTCCTGCCAGCCGACCACGCGCAAGGCAGCGGCCGGTGTCAGTGGCAGGTTGATGAACCCCTCGGCGACGTAGCCGTTGCCGCCGCCATCGATGGCGTTGGCTTCCAGCGAGTAACCCGAAGACTTGGTCGTCGGATCGGGCTTGTTGGTGATGATGCGCACTGTGCCGGCCTGCGAACTGGCGCCGTACAGGGTGCCCTGCGGACCGGCCAGCGCTTCGATGCGGGCGATGTCGTAGATGTGCACGTCGAGTGCGCCGGTGATCGTGGTGATCGGCTGCTCATCCAGGTACATGCCTACGCTCGGCTGCGAGCCGGAGTGGTTGGCGTTGTCACCGCTGGCGACGCCGCGCATGTACACCTGCAGGAAGCCGGGGCCGGGGAACACGCCGCCACCCGAGGCGCCGAAGCTGACGCTCGGCAGCAACTGGGCGAAGTCCTGGAAGTCGGCAACATTTTGCTGCTTGAGCTTTTCCTCGCCCAGCACCTGGATGCTGATCGGCACTTTCTGCACATTCTCGACGCGCTTCTGCGCTGTCACCGTCACCGTGCCCAGGGTGGCACTCCGGCTCTTCGGTGGCTTGGTGGCCGGGGTCGCAGTGTCCTGCGCTTCTGCGGTGGTGGTCGCATCAACTGCGGCGGCCGTCGGAGCAGTATCGGCTGCCCACGACACACCCGTGGACAAGGCCAGGTAAACGGCCGTCGCAAGCGGCAGCCGGTGCAGGGCGGATCGGTTTGGTCGTTTCATGCTGTGCTTTCGCATGGTCGCTCACCTCGGGTTTTGACGTGGATGGAACGGAAATTCAACGGATTGCATCTGGATATTGCGCAAGCGTCGGGCCCAGCGCGTCTTTCAACGGCCCGAGCCACGGTTCGTAGTTGCGCCATTGGTCGATGCCGTCCCGGTAGATGGGCTGGCGCACTTGTTCCGAGCTGGCGGTACGGACCGGCCGCGCGTTTTCGAAGAAGCGCAGACAGGCGGGATCGAAGGGCAGGCCGCAGTAGTGGAGCAGGCTGCGGACTTCCGCCTCGGTGTGCTCCACCATTTGCTCGTAATGCACGCGATGGATGCGCCCGGGCAACACGCTGTCCCAGTGCGCCATGAGGGTGGCGTAGTCGCTGTAAAAGCGGCCGATCTCACCCAGGTCATAGCTGAAATGCTGCCCGCGTGCAAAGTGCTGTTTGTACACCGAAAATCCGCAGGCCAACGGGTGCCGCCTGGCGTCGATGATCCTGGCGTTGGGCAGTGCCAACTGGATCAGGCCGACGTGGGCGAAATTGTTCGGCATCTTGTCGATGAACATCGGTGCGCCGCGCTTGCGGTGGACGCGGGTGCGTTCGAGATATTGCTCGCCGAGCCCGCGCAACTGGTCGGCATCGAGCCCGGCAAGCACGTCGTGGTAGGTATTGCCCTGCGGATCGCCGGTGCGTTGGCGCAGCTCCTTGGTCAGGGCGATGATTTCCGGCAACTCCATCGTGCCTTCCACCATGGGATGGCTGGACAGGATCTGTTCGATCAGCGTGGAGCCCGCGCGTGGCAGGCCGACGATGAAGATCGGGTCGCGCGCCGTGCAGCCACTGCCCGCGCGGGCCTGGAAGAAATCCGCGGTGAAGGTTTCCACCGAGCGGCGCAGCCTGGCCTGGTTCTCGTCGGCGCTGTAACGGACGGTGTCGCGGCGCAGGGCATTGCCGCGCTGGTAGTGCGCGAAGCTGGCATCGAAGTTCGCGCGGTCTTCAAGCGCCTTGCCCAGTGCGAACTCGAAATGGAAGCACTGTTCGACGTCCAGGTCCGCGCCCGCCAGTTGGCCGCGCATTGCCTCGATGTCATCGTCGGAAAAGCGGAAGGTCTTGAGGTTGGCCAGGCTCCACCAGGCTTCGCCTGCGCGTGGATCGATGGCGATGCTGCGGCGATACGCATCGACCGCTGCCTCGCCGCGGCCGGCGGTCTTGAGCGCGTGGCCGTAACTCATCCACAGCCCGGCATGGTCACGGTGCCGCTGCACCAGGTCGTCATAGATTTCCAGCGCGGCGTCGTACTCGCCGAGCTTGCACAGGATCACCGCCTTCTGGTTCCGGTAGCCGGGATTGCCCGGTTCGATTGTCAGGAGTTGCTCGACCTGCGCCAAGGCCTGTTCGGTGTGTTCGGCGCGATTGAGCACCAGCGCGTAGTTCTGCCGGGCAGCATGGAATCCCGGCGCCAGTTCCAGACAGCGCGACAACAGGCGCACGGCGTCCTCGTCGCGGCCTATCCTGGCGGCGAGCTCGGCAAGCATGCGGATTGCCGCGATATCTGTTGGCAGCGTGCGCAGCCGATCGCGCAACAGCGCTTCGGCATCCGGAATGCGGCCCTCGGACAAGGCCGCAGCGGCTTGCATCAGCATGGGGTCGCGCACTGCGTGCTTGAGGTGTTGCAGGTAGGCGTGCGCGGCGCCGGGGGCGTCGCCGGTTTCCCTGAGCTGGTCGGCGAGCGTCAGCCAGGCCAGGGGCAGGTCGGGTTGCAGGCTGATCGCGCGCTTGAACGCGTGCACCGCGTCATTGCGCCGACCGGCGCGGCCCAGCGCCAGGCCAAGCTGGAATTGCACGACGGCCGGGCGAACCTGTGCCGTGTCTGCAGCGGCGATCGGATCAGGCACGATGCAGCGAGCTCCCCGTGAAACTGCCCGCCGAAAGGGTGCGCGGCAGGCTTCGAACCCGATGGTAAGGTTAACTTCGTGTTAACTACAAGTCGCGCGGCGCGGTCAGGGGGTGATCGGCCGCACCGGGATCTGCACATTGCACAGGTCGATATGGCCCGCCGGCGCGATATACCAGCCGTCGTGGCGATTGCGCCGCGCCTCGGTCACCGCGGCGAAGCTGGCCGAGTCGCTGCGCAGGATCTCAAGCCCGGTGCGCTCGGCCTCCGGGACATCGGCGGCCACCCGGATCGCGCTGATCGGCGTGCGCTCCTCGGCCTTCTTGTAGAAGCCCAGTGGCCCGGTGCCGCGCGGCATCACCGACAACTTCTCCATGCCCTGCACGACCCGTCCAACCACCGCAATATTGCGGTCCAGATGCCGCGGCGCCTGGCTGATGATCACGTACAGGCTGGAACCGCTGCCGCTGTCGGCTTCATTGCCGCGCGCCACGCCGAGCGCCCCGTAGCAGTGGGTCAGCCAGGCTTGGCCCGCCTTTGGGTCGCGGCCAACCGGAAAGTCGTTGCTGAAACCGACCTGTGGTGCATAGCCGTCGTGGTCGGGCAGGGCAGTGAACGGTTCCGAAGCGGCGATCGGCGCGATGAATTCCGGCGCCAGCTTGCCCTTGGCATCGCCCAGGGAGCGGGCCTTGGTTTCATCTTCATCGGGGTCGCCCCACTGCACCACCCAATTGTCCTGGGCGCGCACGATCGCCAGCCCGTCGAAGTAGTGACCACGCACCAGCGTGCGGATGTTCTTGGCGTGCAGGGGCGCAAACGCCGGCGCCAATTCGATCACCACGCGCCCCGAGGGGAGTTCGAGGTAGAGCGTGTTCTCCGGATCCAGGCGTCGCCATTCGGAAGGCTTGGACGCCTTCAGGATGTCGTCCATCGAACGCGAGTACGTCGCCTTGACTGCATCGGACACCTCTGGCGTCGCCGCGACAGGCTTGCTTGTCGCAGGGGCTGGGATCACCTTGGGCGGATCGGCGGCGAACACGTTGGTCGCGGCCAGCGCAGCAAAGATGGCAATACTCAGGACTTGTCGCGTCATGGTTTTCTCCCCTGGAGTTTTCACGAATGTCGCCACCACCGATGGTGCTACCGCTGCTGGCGCCAGCACCGATGGTGTTACCACTGCTGGCGCTCGCCCCGATTCTTGCATGGTTCGGCCGGTGGTTTCGCCCCAGCCTTCAGAGCGTTTCCAGCGAGACGGCATTGGGATGCAGGTTCGGGCTCAGGTAGAACTGCGTTCCGCAGGCAACAAAGCCCGCATCGTGGAACCAGCGCCGGTAGCTGCCCGCGGGCCGGGCGAGAAACCCGTCCAGGTCACCGGCGATCTCGTCGCCCGCGGCATACAACTCCAGGAAAGCGACGCCGTCGCACAGCTCGGCGAATCCGCGCAGGCCGCGGCGAAGTTCCGCAGTCGGGACGTAATGGATGACATCCGAACACACCAGCAAGTCAGCCGGGGCGCCGAAGCGCAACTGATCCAATTGTCCGAAGCGCGCCAGCGCAATGTTGCGCCGCCGGCCGAATCGCGCGACCGCGTATTCGCTGGGGTCCGCGCCCTGGTAATCCAGGCGCGGTCGCAATTTCAACAGGGGCGCGCGCCAGATCGCTTCGCCGCAGCCCACGTCGAGCACGCTGCGGATCGGGCGCTGCAGGTAGAACTCCGCCAGAGCCACGGCCATCGCAACCTTGCGCGCGAGGTCGGCCTGTCCGGCCTGCGCGCGCAGTTTGTACCAGTGGCGAAAATAATCGGCGTCGTATTGCTTGGGGACGCCAGCCGCGGGTGATGCAACGGCGCCTTGCGCCGCGCGCTTTCCATCCGTCCCCGCCATCACCCGATCTGGACCGAGCGCATCGAGATGGAGCTGGTCACGTCATCGTTGAAAAAGCGCACGGCGTCGCTTTCGCGCTGCAGGCCGAGCACATAGAGCAGTGGCAGGTAGTGCTCCGGACTTGGCACTGCGAGGAACGCATCCGAACCCAGCGTCTCGTAGCCGAGCAGGCCCTCATGGTGGTTGGTGGCGATGTGTTCGGCCACGTCTTCGTCAAAGCGCTGCGCCCAATCGTAAGGCGCCGGCTCCTTGGGGCGGTACATGCGCAGGTTATGCACGATGTTGCCGGTGCCGACAATCAGCACGCCCTCGTCGCGCAGCGGCGCGAGTTTCTTGGCCAGGTCGTAGTGCCATGCGCCGGGCTGCAGGCTGGACAGGCTCAACTGCACGATCGGCACGTCGGCGTCGGGATACATGGGTTGCAGGACGCCCCAGGCGCCATGGTCCAGTCCGCGATTGGGATCGGAATGCGCGCGGATGCCGTCCAGCAGCCCGATCACCCGGTGCGCCAATTCGGGGCTGCCCGGCGCGCGATAGCGCACATCGAACAGCGCGCGAGGGAATCCGCTGAAATCGTGGATCGTGTCCGGGTGCTCGCTGCCGGTCACATAGACGCCACGCGTTTCCCAATGCGCCGAGATGCAAAGGATCGCCCGGGGCTTGCCCAACTGCCGGCCCAGTGCCTGCCAGCTTTGCCTGTATGCGTTGTCCTCGATCGCGTTCATCGGGGAACCGTGGCCGAGGAACAGGACGGGCAGTGGCGGGGACATGCGGTGAGCCGAGGGGAGGTGGTAGCAGCTTACGCGCCGCGGGCTGGGCTTCAAGCGCGCGCATGACTTCTGGCAGGCGCGCTATAGCGAGGATGATACTAGTATTGCATCCAACCTAGCGTCGAGCCACCGCCATGCAGGACATCGAGCCGCACCTGAAAAAGTTCCAGAAAGAGCTCAGCACGGGAACGGTGTCCCTGGTCCTGCTCGGGATCCTTGGACGAGCCGGGGAGCCCTTGTACGGCTACCAGATTGCCAAGCGCCTGGAACGGGAAGGCGAGGCCCTGTTCGGCGGCAAGCAGAGCGCCCTGTATCCGGTCCTGCGCAATCTGGACGCCGCCGGGCTGCTTGCCAGTGAAGTCGAGCCATCGGTCGCCGGCCCGCCGCGCCGCTACTACCGGATTACCGACCTGGGCCGCGAGGTCCTCCAGGCATGGATCGGCAACTGGACCACCACCCGACGATTGGTCGACAACCTGCTGCAAGGAAACGAATCATGAGTACCGCCATCGCCACGACGATCCCGCAATACCTCGACCAATTGCGTGCAGCGCTCGCCGGTGCCGACCCGGCGCTGGTGCAGGACGCGCTCTACGACGCCGAGGAATACCTGCGCTCGGAATGGGCCGAGCATCCTGCGCTGGATGAAGCGGCGCTGTTGTCCGGCATCGCCGGTAGTTACGGTGCGCCCGATGAAGTTGCCGACATCTATCGCGACACCGAAGTCACGGTACGCAAGGCGATGCGCACTCCGCCGCCCGCACCAGGACGCACCGCCATCGGCAGGTTCTTCGGCGTGCTCGCCGATCCGCATGCCTACGCCAGCGTTCTATACATGTTGTTGGCGATGGCGACCGGCACGTTTTACTTCACCTGGGTGGTGACCGGGTTGAGCCTGTCGCTGGGCCTGGCAATCCTGATCATTGGCATTCCGTTCGCGATCCTGTTCCTGGCCAGCGTGCGCGGGCTTGCGCTGGTCGAAGGCCGGCTGGTCGAGACCCTGCTCGGCGAGCGCATGCCGCGCCGGCCGCCGTATTCCGATCGCGACAAGCCGGTGATGCAGCGGATCACCGCGATGTTCACCGACCCGCGCACCTGGAGTGCATTGCTCTACATGCTGCTGATGCTGCCGCTGGGTACGGCCTATTTCACCGTGATGGTGTTTGCCCTTTCGCTCTCACTGGGCGTGGCGGCGATGCCATTTGTGCAAGCCTTCGGCGGGACGGTGCTCAGCTGGGATGGAGTGGCGATGGCGCTGCCGCTGTGGGCGGCGCCGCTGACCATCGCCGTGGGCCTGGTGCTGCTGGTGCTGACCATGCATGCCGCCCGCGGCATCGGCAGGTTGCACGCGCAATTGGCCAAGCACCTGTTGGTGCGCGCAGCCGCCTAGATTGGGTGCCGGCCGCGCCGGTAGCTTTTCGACGTGCGCTGGTTGTGCTGGCTGGTCAGAGGATCATGCGCAGGATCACGCAATACAATCCCCACAGCAGCAGGCCGGCATTGGCCAGGATGGCGAGCGTGAATCCGGGGCCGCGATTGCCACCCGGCCGGACATAGGCCGCCAGGTACCAGGCGCGGCCAACCAGCCATGCATAGCCCAGCAGCACCGCGTAGACCGGGTTGCCCGCCAACGCTGCGACCCAAAGCGTGGGCAGGAACATCACGGTGGCTTCAAGGGTGTTCTGGTGCGCGCGGAAGACGCGCTCGAAGTCGACATCGCCGGTGATCGCAGGTGCATGGATGCCGGTGCGCCCCCGCGCCTTGCCAACCAGGTACATGGCAACGGCGATCAGCGCGACGTTGAGCAGGGTGATCAGGGCGGCGTGCAGTGGCATGGGATTTCCCGGTAAGTTGACGGCGCACTCTATCGCCCGGGGCCGCGGACTGCCAACAAGTCGGCAATCCGGGCGATGCTTGGCTGCTGGGTCGTCGCCTTGCCGCCCGGCTGGCGCTGGGCGCAGGCCCGGCCGGACGCGCGCTGACTAGAACGCGCTCGCGTCCAGGGCCATCAGCGTGCCTGGGCCGGAACGGATCGCCGCCAGGCATTGGCCGGACTCGGGCAACAGGCGGGTGAAATAGAAGCGTGCTGTTGCCAGCTTCGCGCTGTGGAATCCATCGGATACCTCCGCGTCGAGCGATAGTTTCGCCATGCGCGCCCACAGCCATGCGTAGGTGTAGTGGCCGAGCAGCCGCAGGTAGGGCGTGGCGGCGGCGCCGAGCGTGTCCGGATCCGCCTGTACAGCGGTCGCGATCTCGATGCTGACGGCAGCCAGTTCGGCATCCAGGCTGCGCAACGGCGTGATGAACTCGGTCATTCGCGTGTCTCCGGCTTGGGCATCGAGGAACGTGCCGACCAGCTTGCGCAGCAATCCCAGGCGCGCACCGCGGTCGTGCAACACCTTGCGGCCGAGCAGATCAAGCGCCTGGATGCCGTTGGTGCCTTCGTAGATCATGTTGATGCGCGCATCGCGCACCAGCTGTTCCATGCCCCATTCGCGGATGAAACCGTGCCCGCCGAGTACCTGCAGGGCGAGATTGCAGGTCTCGAAGCCATTGTCGGTCAGGCAGGCTTTCACCACCGGGGTCAGCAGGGTGATCAGTTCTTCGGATTCGTTGCGTACCGCGGCGTCGGGATGCGCATGCGCGCGGTCGGTGAGTTGCGCCACCCAGGTTGCGAGCGCGCGGCCACCTTCCGTGTAGGCCTTGCAGGTAAACAACATGCGGCGCACGTCGGGGTGGACGATGATCGGGTCGGCGGCCTTGTCCGGAAGCACGGCGCCGGTTGCCGCGCGACCCTGCAGGCGATCTTTTGCATAGGCAATTGCATTCTGCGTCGCCATTTCGGCCAGGCCGAGCGACTGCATGCCAACGCCCAGCCGGGCCGAATTCATCATCACGAACATCGCCGCCAGGCCCTTGTGCGGCTCGCCGATCAACCAGCCGCGCGCGCCGTCCAGGTTCATCACGCAGGTCGCATTGCCGTGGATGCCCATCTTGTGTTCCAGCGAGGCGGCCCGGATCGTATTGCGTTCACCCACCGCGCCATCGGCATCGGGAATGAGCTTGGGCACCAGGAACAGGGAAATGCCGCGGGTCCCGGCGGGCGCATCCGGCAACCGGGCAAGCACGAGATGCAGGATGTTTTCGCTGCAGTCGTGTTCGCCGGCGGAGATGAAGATCTTGGTGCCGGTGAGCTCGAACGCGCCATCGCCAGTGGGTTCTGCCTTGGTCTTGATCATGCCAAGGTCGGTGCCGCACTGCGCCTCGGTCAGGCACATGGTGCCGCTCCATTCGCCCGACACCAGCCTGGGCAGGTAGACGCGTTTCTGTTCTTCGTTGCCGAACGCAACAAGGCACTCGTAAGCGCTGTGCGACAGGCCCGAATACATCAGCCAGGCCTGGTTGGCCGAGTTGAGCATTTCGTACATGCGGTTGTTGAGGATCACCGGCAGGCCCTGGCCGCCGAACGCCGGATCGCAGCTCAGCGCGGGCCAGCCGGCCTCGCCAAACTGGCGATAGGCGTCGCGGAATCCGGGCGGCGTGGTGACATTGCCGTCGGCGTCGATCTTGCAGCCGACGATGTCGCCGATCGCGTTCAGCGGCTGTGCGACGGTGCTGGCGAAGCGCGCCGCTTCCTCCAGCACAGCGTCGATGGTGTCGCGGTCTACGCCCTCGAAAGCAGGCAGCGTGCGCAGGTCGGCCTCGGCCCCGAGCAGGTCAAACATCACGAAGCGCATGTCGCGCAGCGGGGCGGTGTAGGTGGGCATCTGGGGCTCCGGGTGGGCTGACGCTCCATACCTGAGCGTATGGCGACGGATTCTAGGCGATTCCCAGGGGCTACGCCACCTCACCCGCGGCATGGCCGGAGGCCCAGGCCCACTGGAAGTTGTAGCCGCCCAACCAGCCGGTCACATCGACCACTTCGCCGATGAAAAACAACCTGGGGACCAGGGCGGATTCCATCGTCCGCGACGACAGTTCCCGGGTATCGACACCGCCCAGGGTGACTTCGGCCGTCCGATAGCCCTCGGTGCCGCTGGCGACGATCGGCCAGTCGGCCAACCTTGCGGCCAGGTCGGCGAGTTCGCCCGGGCTGAACTGGCGCATTGGGCGGCTGGCAAAGCTGCGCTCGCACAGGCGTTCGGCCAGGCGGCGGGGGAGCAGGTCGGACAGGACGGTTCGCAGCTCGGCGCCAGGGTGCGCGCGTTGGGCCTCGGCCAGCATTCGCGCGGCATCCTGGCCAGGCAGCAGGTCGAGGCGCAAGTCGCCGCCGGTATCCCAGTAGTTGGAAATCTGCAGGATCGCCGGGCCACTCAGGCCGCGATGGGTCACCAGCATCGCGTTGTCGAAACGCGCCTTGCCGCTGCGCGCCGAGACCGGAAGCGAGACGCCGGCGAGTTCGGCGAAATAATCCTGATGCGTGCCGCTCAGCGTGAGCGGGACCAACCCGGCCCTGAGCGGCAACACGGCATGGCCGAATTGCTTGGCCAGTTCGTAGCCGAAGGCGCTGCCACCGAGGCTGGGAATGGACAATCCGCCGCTGGCAACGATGCAGGCTTCGGAGCTGATGGTGCCGAGCGAAGTGTGCGTGTAAAAACCGCCGCCTGTCTGCATCTGGACGCGGTCAATCGTGGCGGAGGTGTCCACGCGCACGCCGGCGGCATCGCATTCGGCCAACAACATCGCCAGGATCTGTTTTGCACTGTCGTTGCAAAACAATTGGCCCAATTCCTTTTCGTGCCAGGCGATGCCGTGGGCATCGACCATCGCGATGAAATCAGCCGGCGTGAAGCGCGCCAGTGCGCTCTTGCAGAAGTGCGGGTTGGCCGACAGGAAGTTGCCTGGCGTGGTGCCGGTATTGGTGAAGTTGCAGCGTCCCCCGCCGGACATCAGGATCTTCTTGCCGCAACGATTGGCGCGTTCGAGCACGCGCACCCGCCGTCCGCGGCGGCCTGCGGCGATCGCGCACATCAGCCCCGCAGCGCCACCACCGATGACCAGGACATCGGTATCGTGCCCGGAGCCCGTCAACGCGGCACTCGCCAATGCGCTACCCGCCAACTCAGAGCTTGACCAGCTGCTTGCCGAAGTTTTCGCCGGTGTACAGGCGGCGCAACGCGCTGGGGAAATTTTCCAGGCCATCCACGACGTCCAGGCGGCTGCTCATCTTGCCGGCCGCTACCCAAGGCGTCATTGCAGCAAACGCTTCGCCGGCGCGGTGCAGGTAGTCGATCACCACGAATCCTTCCATGCGGCCGCGTGCGGAAATCAGCGACAGGTAGTTGACCGGGCCACGTGCATCGGTGCCGGCGTTGTACTGCGAGATGCCGCCGCACAACACGATGCGTGCATGCATGCGCAGGCGCTTGAGCACGGCATCGAGGATATCGCCGCCGACATTGTCGAAGTACACGTCCACGCCATCGGGGCAATGCTCGCGCAGCGCCTTGGAAATATTCTCGTTCTTGTAGTCGATGCAGGCATCGGCGCCGAGTTCATCGCGCACGAAGGCGCATTTCTCGGGACCTCCGGCGAGGCCGATCACGGTCATGCCAAGCGCCTTGCCGATCTGCACCACGGCCGATCCGACTGCGCCGGCCGCTGCGGATACCACCAGCATCTCGCCGGCCTTCGGCTTGCCGATATCAGTCAGGCCAAAGTAGGCGGTAAGGCCGGTGGCGCCGAACAGGCTCAGCGCCCAGCCCGGATGCGGGAGCTTGGCGGCATCGAAACGCTGCAGGCCCTTGCCGTCGGACACCAGGCTGTCCTGCACGCCGGTCATGCCGCTGACCCAGGCGCCGACCGGATATTTCTCGTTGCGCGACTCGAACACTTCGCCGATGCCGGCAGAGCGCATCACATCATCCAGGGCGACAGGCGGCCAATACGATTTCGCCTCGGTCATCCACACGCGCATGGCGGGGTCGATCGACAGGTAGCGCACGGCGACGCGGACCTGGCCGTCATCCAGCGGCGCATTCTCGCTGGACCGCAGTTCGAAATCGGAATCCTTGGGCAGGCCATCGGGACGTGCGACCAGGTGCAAAGCGCGCGAAGTGGGCATCAGGCAATCCTCAGGATGCCCAGGCCGGGCACATGCCGACATCATACGGCGCGCCCGGCAGCATGATCGAGGCAGCACCGTTGCGGCAGCACGATTGCGGCAGCAGCCGACGCGGCAGCAACCAACGCGGCAGCAACCGACGCGGCAGCAGCCAACGCGGCAGATGCCAACGCGGCATCAGCTAATGCCCCGGTTTTACTCCGAGCCCGGACCCTTGCGATGCGGCTTGGGCTTGGGCTTGCCCTGGCCGAACGGTTTGTCCTTGAAATCACGCTTGGCCGCGAACGGCTTCTTCGGTGGGAACCGGCCCGGACCCTCGCCGCGTTCACGCGCTGCAAAGCTGCCCGGACCAGCCGAGTTACCGGGACCGGCGGGGCGCGGCTTGGACGGCTTGCGACCGGCGGTATCGGGCGACTCGCCATCGCGGGTGATGCGCAACTGCTGGCCTGCACACCAGACCGTCTTGAGATGGCCAAGCACATCGGCCGGCATGCCCGAGGGCAGGTCAACCAACGCATGGTCTTCGAAGATCTCGATGCGGCCGATGTGCTTGCCCTCCAGGCCAGCTTCATTGGCGATCGCGCCGACGATATTGCCCGGCTTG